>NZ_JADEWT010000142.1 GCF_015207505.1 Tychonema sp. LEGE 06208 | reverse complement strand
GGAGAAGGGGAGAGGGGGAGAATTGGGAAAATCTTCCTTGATTTCTCTTCCTTCTTCCTTCTTCCTTCTTCCTTCTTCCGACGGACTTACATCCGTTACATCCGTTAAATCCGCTACAAAAGAAGCGGACGTACTTCCTTCTTCCTTCTTCCTTCTTCCTTCTTCCGACGAACTTACATCCGTTACATCCGTTACATCCGCTACAAAAGAAGCGGACGTACTTCCTTCTTCCTTCTCCCCTCGGACTTCTTCCGACGGACTTACATCTGTTACATCCGTTACATCCGTTACATCCGTTACATAATCCGTTGCCGAACTTCCTTCTTCCTTCTCCTCTTCCTTCTCCTCAAACAGATTCCATTCGCCGCTTTCAACTTGGCGGTATTTCCAAGTAAGGTCAGATTCATCGATCGCCTGAGTCCAAGCTTGGTAAGCTTGATCCAAACTTTCCCACCAAGCATCCATACCCGCGCCAAGTTCCCAAGCGCGGCGGATCACAGGGCCCAAACGCCGATCGCCCCGTCCGACAAAATCCTCCATTGCCGAAAGCCGCACATCAGTATAATTCACCTTAAGATTTCTCATCGCTTTAAATTCTCCCTTCAGGAGTTTTTGCTTGCGAGAAAACTCAGCAGTCGAAACCGAGTGCCACTGAAAAGGAGTGTGAGGCTTGGGCGTAAAATTAGAAATTGTCAAATTAAAATTCAGTGGTCGCCGGCCATTGAGCCTGCATTCCCTTTGCAGCCAGCGGACTGTTTCGGCGATTCCCAGCACATCAAAATCTGTTTCTCCGGGCAAACCGATCATAAAATACAGCTTGATTTTATCCCAACCGCGATCGACCGCAGTTTTCACGCCCCGAAGCAATTCTTCGTTTGTCAAACCTTTGTTAACGATGTCGCGCATCCGCTGCGTACCAGCTTCCGGGGCAAAAGTCAAACCGCCTTGTCGCGTGCCGCCGAGAATGTCAGCAATATTATCGTCAAATCTGTCAACCCGCTGGCTGGGTAGAGACAGAGAGATATTTTTATCTTTGAGGCGATTTTTGATTTCCATCCCGACTGCTGGGAGTGCGAGATAGTCGGAACAACTGAGGGAAAGCAGGGAAAATTCGCTGTGCCCGGTGGCTTTCATCCCTTGTTCGATCGCCTCTACGACTTGCTGCGGTTCCACATCGCGCGCGGGGCGAGTCAGCATTCCCGGTTGACAGAAGCGACAGCCGCGGGTGCATCCCCGGCGGATTTCGACTGTCAGTCTGTCGTGTACTGTCTGCACGTAGGGCACTAGGCCGATCGAATAAGCTGGTATCGGAGTCGCGACTCGGCGCAGAATTCGAGCGGGAACTTGCGGGCGGTTGGGATGAACCGAACCGTCTGCCGCCATATCGTAGAATTGCGGGACATAAACGCCGGGAATTTGCGCTAAATCCAGCAACAGCGCTTCTCGACTCAAATTTTTAGTTTTACCTTCTGCCAAAACCAAGCTGATTTCTGGGAGCAATTCTTCTCCATCTCCCAAGGCGATGAAGTCAAAAAAGTCAGCGTAGGGTTCGGGATTGGATGTTGCGGTTTGTCCGCCAGCAAAAATCAGCGGCCAATCGCCACCATTTTGAGGATTTGTCGCTCTTTCTTTCCAAGTTAGGGGAATGCCGGCAAGTTCCAGCATTTCCAGAATGTTTGTGGCTCCGAGTTCGTAGCTGAGGCTGAAGCCGAGAATATCAAATTCTGTGAGCGAGATCCTTGATTCTACTGCAAACAAGGGAGTTTTGGTCGATCGCAGTTTTGCTGCCAAGTCTGGTGCGGGCAAATAAGCGCGATCGCACAACTGCCTCGGCAAAGCGTTCAAAATATTGTAAAGGATGATGTGTCCCAGATTGGAAGCACCAACTTCATACACTTCTGGATAAGTTAGCACCCAACGCACGCGAGCTGCATCCCAAGGCTGGCGCGCCGCCCCCAACTCGTTACCCAGATAACGAGCAGGCTGATTAATTTCTGCTGTAAGTAATTCTTCGATTTTTACTGCCACGGCTCGACTCGCTCTGATATTTGCGACTCCTAAGCAGCCTACCTTAAAATCGCCCAACACGCCAGCGAAAGTCTGCTGTATTTTCGGGCATTTCACTCAAATTTGCTGTGTTTTGTGGCTGGTTTTGACCTCTAGCCGGATTCTACCAGTGATTGGGGGCGCGGGAGTTGGCCGCTTCAAAACTTTCGACGCTTTCAAATATCTCAAAAACTCGATCGAGTTGGCTGAGTTCCAGAACCATCCTAATCTGGGTGCAAACTGAGCAAATACTAAACCTGCGCCCCATTTTTTTTGCCTGCTTTAAGCCGGAAACCAATGCTATCAAACCAGCACTATCAATAAATGTTACTGCGCCCAAATCTACGAGTACCGCCACAATTCCCTCAGTCTCAATTGCTGTTGTTACTTGCTGTCCGAATTCTCCGGAGGTAGCTGCATTCAGGTGGTATAAGGGTTGAATCACTGTAATTGGTTTCGGAGCAAGAAGTGTCTGCATATTTTTAACCTATGGTTTCTGTGTATTGTCTACTATGGTGTTATCTGGTTGTCAGTCTAAATCTATTTTATACCTTGAGCCTAACTTGCTCTGGGGGAAACCGACAAGTTGTTTTCACTAATTTTACTTAATTTTTATTTATTTACTCTTATTTATGCAAAATTACGCAGGATTGGGATAGGAAACGTAAGCTGCTATACTGTTTTTTATTGATGCTACCAATCGCAAGTCTTGGCAACTCTAAAAATGGCGATCGACTTTGTGCTAGCTGTTAAGTTAAACCAATCAATGTAATTTAAATCACTTATTAGTGGTGATTTGGATCGCGCGCGCGATCGACTGTTAATAGTAAAATTATAGTGTATGGAGTTCTCAGAGCTAATATGCAAGCAACTTATGCTATTCGTCATCTGGTAGAAAAAGCCCTCTACATTAAGCAGTTGACGCCTGATATTGAAAACGAAATCAACTACGAGCTCACCCGTTTGGGGTACATCTCGGATATTGATTATGAGGCTTTAGAGTTATTAATGGATGAAATGGATGCCGGCCGGGTGCAATTGGTATCTAGTCGATAGTGGGAACCGGGCGACACGGAAAAATCAAACAGCGAAACAAAATCCTGGCGTGGCCCACAATATAAGAGTGCCAAAATCATTGACTGCGGCACGGTGTTTTTCCGAGCTATCGATGGTTGGGGGGATGATTGGGGCGATGGTTCTCGAAGACTTAAATAGCACATCATAAGTCTATCTAACCTGTCTTTTCTTTGCGGAAATACTTCGGATTTCTCTACTTTCAAAAAGCCCATCTTTGATTTCAGCTTTTTTGGTTATACTTAAAAAAAAAGCCTTATAAGTATAAATTTATACTATTACTTACGATAATCCGTCGCTACCAGACCAAGCTCAGCTTATCAATCTTTAAATTGTCTCCTCCCTCCTCGTTACCAGGAAGAGCCTGGTAATGCAGGTGCGGAGGCTCTACCTCCCTTACCTCGTTGCTTTTGAATGGCCAAGGGCGGGCGAAACAATCCGCCCGCCCGATCGAAATTAGCTTAGCGCTACAGGTTCCTTAGCAAGAAACTTCTCCAATTCCGTCAAAGCATCGGCATCAACTTTCGTTTGCATCGGACAGAATTTAGGCCCGCACATCGAACAGAATTCAGCAGTTTTGTAGATATCCGCCGGCAAAGTTTCGTCGTGATATTCCTTTGCTCGTTCTGGATCTAATGACAGCTCAAATTGACGGTTCCAATCGAAATTGTAACGCGCTTTCGAGAGTTCATCGTCCCTGTCTCGCGCACCCGGACGGCCCCGCGCAATATCCGCAGCGTGAGCCGCAATTTTGTAAGCAATCAGCCCGTTTCTGACATCCTCAGCATTCGGCAATCCCAAATGTTCCTTCGGTGTCACGTAGCACAGCATAGCAGTACCGTACCAACCAGCCATCGCCGCCCCAATTGCCGAAGTAATGTGGTCGTAACCTGGTGCAATATCTGTCACCAACGGCCCCAAAACATAGAAAGGTGCTTCCGAACATTCCTCCATTTGTTTCTTGACATTAAACTCAATTTGATCCATAGGAACGTGGCCAGGGCCTTCCACCATTACCTGCACGTCATGTTCCCAAGCTTTGCGAGTTAATTGTCCCAAAGTTTTGAGTTCGGCTAATTGAGCTTCATCCGACGCATCGTGAGTGCAACCGGGGCGCAGAGAATCTCCCAAACTAAACGAAACATCGTATTTTTTGAAGATTTCAATGATGTCGTTAAAGTGAGTGTAGAGAGGATTTTGTTTGTGGTGGTGCAGCATCCACCGTGCCAAAATGCCACCGCCGCGAGAGACAATCCCAGTAATCCGATTTCTGACTAAAGGCAAATGTTCGATCAGAATTCCGGCGTGAATAGTTTGGTAATCAACACCTTGTTGAGCGTGTTTGTCAATGATGTGCAGGAAGTCATTCGCCGTCAGACTTTCCATATTACCGTGCACGCTTTCTAGAGCTTGGTAAATGGGTACAGTACCGATTGGTACCGGCGAAGCATTGATGATTGTAGTGCGAATTTCATCCAAATTACCGCCGCCGGTGGACAAATCCATCACGGTATCAGCGCCGTATTTAACTGCTAGTTTAAGCTTGTCAACTTCTTCTTCCATGTTGGAAGAGTTGGGAGATGCGCCGATATTAGCATTGACTTTGCATTTAGAGGCAATGCCGATCGCCATTGGCTCCAAATTCGTGTGATTGATGTTAGCCGGAATAATCATCCGTCCCCGCGCTACTTCCGCGCGGATCAGTTCTGCTGGGAGATTTTCTCGCTTAGCAACATAGTCCATTTCCTCAGTGATCACACCTTGACGGGCGTAGTGCATTTGAGATACATTACTGTGTCCCTGACGCTTCGCGATCCATTCGGTACGCATATTCTTATTTCCTTGATAAACAGCTTCCCTCCGCTGGTATTACCCAGACTCAGGTTCTAAGGGTGTTTTCTCAGCCCGGACTTTCGGGCACCCCTAGCTAAGCTTTTGATTGTATCACTGATTTCTGTGCGCGACGGCAGCAACTAAGGAAATCTTAATATTGAGAGATAGATGAGGTTCGCGATCGCCCTTTCCCGACTTCTGATATTCCTGCTGTGAAAAAAATGCTAGCCTACCCAATTTAACAACCTAAAAACACTCAAACCTCATCAGGATTAATCCCCATTTGGCGCAACCTTTCTGCAAGGCGATCGGCGCGTTGTTTTTCTTCCTGGGCGCGAAGACTTTCTTGTTGCGCGCGAAGGCTTTCTTGTTGCGCGCGAAGGCTTTCTCGTTCGGCCCGCAGGTGTTCTTCTGCCGCACGTTCCTCACCTATTAACAACAAATTTCCTTCACTATCCCACCAACGCAACCAAGGCAAATTCATCTCATCATATTCCCCTTGCCAAATTCCGAGTTCAACTCCCAGTTGTGGAATCCGATAGCGACCGCGATCGTTTGCACTCATGCGCTGATAGCAGTTGTCTTCTAAATGATACATTTCTACAGACGCTTTTTTAACTTCATAAATCCCGTAAAAAGGTACGCGAATTGCCTGTTCGTAAACCCAAAATTTGCCAACTTTTTGTTGTTGTGATTGACCGGGTTCGGGCGGTGGCGTTCTATCTCGTTCTTCCGAACCGTTTCCCGACACAAATTCCAGTACAATTAAAGGTGCAACGTATTCTTTCCACAATACATAAGAACGCCTCACCTCACCATTTAACAGCGGTGGTACATTCGGCACGTAAAACCAATCTGGCGCTTCGGCACCGCGTTCGGGAGGGTCAGTTAAACGCCAATAAATCCCGCAATCTTGACCGATGCGGTAGCGTCCGTCAGGGTGAAGCTGTTGCAATATTGGTCGCAGCGAATCAGTGAGAATAATGCTTTGAGGCAGTTCTTGAAAGTTTTTCACAAAAGTACCGTCAGAATCTGGCAATTCAGTGTGGTCTGGGAGATGCGTGACTTCCAATTCAAATGGTTTAGCAACAGTCATAAAACTTGCGCTGATTTGAGGAGTTAAATTTATTGTATATCAAGTTTAAGTTTTTGCAAATTGGGGATTGTAAATTCGGAATATAAAAAATATCAAAGTTTAAAAATCAAAAAATTACCCTAACCCAAAATTCCATCAATACTCACTGCAAAGTCGGGAAAAGCCAAGGGCGAAACCGTTTCTCCCCGCTCAAATTTTTGCACTGAAATGTAGCCATTTGCCGTCGGATTGCGGTAAACTTCTAAACAATTAGCCTCTAAATCCCACAACCAAACTTCCTGAATCCCAGAACGTGAATAATTAGGTACTTTCACATCGCGATCGTAATTAACCGTGCTATCTGCTACCTCTACCAACAGCAAAATATCCTCGCTATTTGGCAGCGATTCTTCGTAAAAATCAGCGCGACGTTGTACTAAAGCAATATCAGGTTGAGGCTCAGAGCTAGATCCAAGGCTAATCGGATTTTGCACGCGGATAATAGCACGTTGTCGCACCCGATCGCCAAAAAACTCTGCAAGGCGATCGACACGGGCGGCGTGACGCCTACCAATTGCTGCCATTTGGATAATTTCTCCTTCTATAAGTTCGACTCGTTCATTTTCACCAAAAACGCCAGCCTCATCCATCAAGTGATATTCTTGGACTGTAAATAGCCGTCTTTTCATTTCAACAGACATAACTATTCTCCTTATTTGCAGCTTCTATAAATTTATCATAAAAAAAACCGCCCCAAACGGAGCGGCAAAAAGAGGAAAAATTTAGAAGACAAACCTTAAACAAAAAGGGTTTGACTGTACCCAAGAAACATATTAGTAGAGCAAAAATTGCTCGCCCTACTAACAGCTTTAGATCAGGGTGATGCTTGTTGCTGCTGTGGAACCAAAACTGTAGCCAGCAGTCGGGTTCGCAAGACCTAAACGCACAGTTCCATCATTGGTAGTAAATGCGTTGTCTTGAACCGTAAAGGTTTGACTGAGTTGGCCCTCGGTGAAGGACAGGGTGCCGCCAGTTGGGCCGCCTGGAGTAAGCGCATAGTCCGTACCAAATACAGGTGCAGGCCCACTGCCGGGAGTACCCGCAAGAAGAATATAGTCAACCGATGCTGCACCTAAGCCACTTGAACGGGTAACTGTAACGGTTGTACCACCGCCCTGAGTGCCGATAGGGCCGTAATTAGACGCACTATACTCGAAGACATTGCCAGACGCACCTGCACTGCCGTCAAGAATATCTAGTCTTGCTGTTGAGGGAGTACCGACTGGGCCGTTGTTGAGAAATAGGTTAACAGTCTCAGTCATTTCAGGCACACTATCAGGATTAACAAAGATGTTGAACGTCTTGGAAGTTTCCCCAGGGCCAAAGTTTAGTACACCAGAAGCAGAGGAGTAATCAACTGCAGTCCCAGTAGATAATGCGGTGCCGTCAAGAGTACCGTAGCTAATGCTTGCCGGAGCCGTACTAGGGCCGACACGATTCACCGTCACCGTAGCAAAGCCAGATGATTCCTTGGTGCTGAAAGTAGCAGCACTAAAAACAAACTCGGTTGCTGTTGCGGTTCCAGGAGTCGGGGTTGGAAAAGGAGTCGGAGTCGGAAAAGGAGTCGGAGTCGGAGTCGGGACAGGGGGCACATCCAGAATCGTCAAGATTGATGGATTGCTGCCCACATTACCGCCGCTGAGTACCAAATTCACCGTTTCCGGCGATTCCAGAATCATGTCGCTCAGAGCCGAAATCGTGAAACTAGCGCTATTTTGCCCCGGAGCAAAATTCAGCGAACCAGCCGCCACACTGTAATCAGGTGCAGTCCCGCTAGAAATTGCCGAACCGTCAACAGTGGCGTAGTTAATTGTTGCTGCACCAGTGCCATCGGTACGAGTAACTGTAATCGTAGCCTGGCCACCTTCGTTGACGCTGTAACTCTGCTGGCTGAACTGGAAAATACTCGCAGGCGTCGGAGTCGGTGCAGGAGTCGGAGTCGGAGTCGGAGTCGGCGATACCGACGTTGAAGCATCAAAAATCGTCACTGTGGCTGGATTGACAGTACCCACATTACCGCTGTTGAGAAATACATTCACCGTCTCTGGCCCTTCGGTAATAGCATCGTTCAGAGTCGCGACAGTGAAAGTCGCGCTAGTTTGATTTGCCGAAAAGTTCAGAGTTCCTGTAGTAGCAGTGTAGTCAGCAGCCGAGCCGGTAGAAAGTGCTGAACCGTCAACAGTACCAAAACTAATGCTTCCAGGAGCGGAAGTATTGCCCGTGCGAATCACTGTGACTGTAGCGGGACTGCCTTCGGGAGTAGAGTAATTATTTGTGCTAAAGCTGAAGACACTTGCAGGAGTCGGTGCAGGTGTCGGTGTCGGTGCAGGCGTTGGTGTCGGTGTCGGGGTTGGTGTCGGGAATCCAGCCGATTGGAACCAAGCTGGGTTCGCGCTCAGTTGGGCTGCTGTCAAACCTTGGATGTTGACTAAATACTCGCCGGTGCCGGTATCGCGAACGAGGGTATTGCCGATGCTGATGCCGTTGGAACCGGTGCCGTCGATGAATTGCAAATCGCTAAATTGCAGGCCGCCGAATAGTTGGATGACATCGTTACCGGCGACTTGGAAGTCGGTAATCATGTCGGCATCGGAGACTCCGGGGCCGCCTGTGGTGGCTGTGGGCTTGCCGTCGCCGACTCGCCCGATCGCAAAAATGTCATTTCCGCCACCGCCGCTCATGGTATCAGAACCGAGGTCGCCGTAAAGTACATCGTCGCCGAGGTCGCCTAGGATCAAGTCGTTGCCTTTCCCGCCGAACATCGTGTCATTGTCTTTACCACCGAACATACTGTCGTTTCCGTCGTTGCCAAAAACGCTGTCATTGCCGATGTCGCCTCTAACTAAGTCGTTGCCTTTACCACCGTAAACTTGGTCGTCGTCTTTGCCGCCAAAAACGCTGTCGTTACCTTCATTGCCGTTAACAAAATCGTTGCCGGGGCCGCCGAAAAGTAGATCGTTTCCGTCTAGTGCATTGATTGCATCATTGCCGTCAAGGCCGCTGATGGTATCGTCGCTCAGTAAGTTTCCCAGGCTAATTACACGACCGTCTGGTAAAAGACCCGGTATCACGTCTGCGCCGAGAGTTCCTGTTATATTTGCCATTTTTTTTAACTCCACAGGTTATTTTTTTTTTGCTTTTGGTAGAAGCACCTGTAGAGATTCTTCAGGGTTAGATTGCGGTTTTTAAATTAACTGATTTGCAGAAAAAAACCGGACATTTATGTCAAAATTTAGTCTGCTGTTTGTCCCTATACGGTAATCTCTCCGTACATTTTAGGCTGTTGCGATTTCTGGCAACTGTATTCCGCTTCGATGTCCTGTTAATAATCAAGAAGGAGAATGTTCGATGAATGTTCCCGAAGTTTACAAAAAAGTAGCATCAAAATTAATACTTGTTTGCTGGAAAAATCCTGGCGATCGCGGATTGCTATGAGTGCCAATAGCTAACCTATATATTTCTATTGCTTCGATCTATTTCAGGAGGATTTTTTAAGATTTATAGCAATCCTAAATCACTTGAAATAACTGGTTCATTTGGAAGAGCCGGGGAAATCATGTAAGATCAAGTGCGATCGATTAGCATAACAAAAATGTTTCGTAGTGTGGACTTTAGTCCGCGACAATAGATCGTATACTACCACCGTTTATATAGAGATTATTCGGTATAATACCCTCTTGCAAAATAATTGCTACATAGAACCAACCCCTTATTAAGGAGGCTATAACTCGATCGGCAAGTATTTATTCAATTGGTAGAATTTAGGTGTATAGCGGTTCTCAAAAAAGTGAGGTATCCCCGATGCCCGATGCCCGATGCCCGATGCCCGATGCCCGATGCCCGATGCCCTATGCCCGATGCCCGATGCCCTATGCCCTATGCCCTATGCCTTATACGAGAGCTTGAAAGGCTATATCAATACTTTTAAGTATTGATAGAAATATCCGAAAAGTTCATCGGATTGTGGCTAGTTATGATTGTTTTTTCGCTCGTAACAAATCCTTCTCAATCCTGCTTGAATTATGAGGCAATTGCGCCTCGATCGCGCCAAGCTTCGGCATTTTCGGGCTTGATGGCGATCGCACGATCGTAAGCTGCCATTGCTTCCTCGTAGCGCTTTAATTCTGATAAAGCTGTACCCATTTGGTGCCAAGCATCGTAGGATTCTGGCTTAATCGCGATCGCCTTTTGGTAAGCTGCGACTGCTTCTTCTGGGCGCTGCAATTTTGCTAAGGCTTCGGCTTTACCAAACCAAGCTTCGTAACACTCGGAATTAAGCTTAATTGCTTCGGAGTAAGATCCAATTGCTGCTTCGTATTGCGAGAGTTTCTCGAAAACTGTACCTCGGTTGTGCCACGCTTCAAAATCCTGGGGTTTAATCGCAATTGCTTTGTCATAGGATGCGATCGCCTCTTGATAGCGCTGCATTTTTCCGAGCACTGCGCCTCTATTGTACCAAACTTCGTATTTGTCAGCTCGGATGTCCAAAGCCCGATCGTAAGAATCAACAGCATCAATGTAGCGGAGCAATCTCCACAGCACATTGCCTCGATTGTACCAAGTTTCGTATCTGTTGGGATTGAGGGCAAGAGCGCGATCGTAGGAATCAACTGCTGCGGCGTTTTGCTGTATTTTGCCCAGCATCGCGCCTCGATTGTGCCAGATTTCGCTGTCGGTTGTTTTGATGGCGAGGGCGCGATCGTAACTGGCGATCGCTTCTTCGTAGTGCCGCAGTTTACCCAACAAAGCTGCTATGCTGTGCCAACAGGCGTATGTGTGGGACTCGCTGGCACTTGCTTGCTCGTAACAGGCGATCGCCTCTTCGTACTTCTGCAATTTTGCCAGCAAATTCGCTTTATTATACCACGCTTCCCAACAATCCGGTTTCATCGATATTGCTTGGTCGTAACAGGCGATCGCTTCTTCATAGCGCTGCAATTTTATTAACACATTTCCGCGCCAATACCAAGCCTCATCCACATTCTTATTCATTAAAATAGCTTTTTCAAAGCAGACTACTGCCTCATCATAATTGCCTTGAAAATAAAGCCCTTCACCTTGCTTGATGTAATCATCAGCAATCATATTTGCTTCGCTAGCAGGTGCTGTTTCCGAATTTTGCGAATTGTTTAACTGCGGTTGAGGTGCGAGTTTGACAGCTTCTTTGGCAACAACTGCGGGAAGTTGGGATATTTCTTGAACAATTTCAGATTTTTTCTCGTAAACTTCTGTTAACAAAACTTGGAGGTGCATGAGAAATTGAGATTTGAGAGTCTCAATTTGCTCGACGGAAGATTTGGAAAGTTCAGTTTCTCTACTTAAAAAATCAATGGATTGTTTAGCTGCACTCAGTTGCGACTCTAATTCATCTCTCAACTTTTGAGTCAGTTGACTAGAATTGATTAGCTCTGATTCCAACACGCCGATTCCTTGCAATCTTTGATTGGCATCAGCAACCAACTGTCTGACTACCAGTCGCCGGAACGTCCAAAAAAAGGCAAGTGTCGCCGGTGGAAAGATAGTACCAAGAATTAGCAAAATATTCAGCAGAGCTATGGTGTTATTAAAACCATATCCAGATTCAGCATTACTGTCAGTACGCAGGGCAAGAAAATCGAAAGCGTCGCGAACTTGGGGATTGCTTTCAACTCCGGTTGCAATTAATTTAGCCAGCCAGGTTTCTTGTAAAGATTGTGTTAATTCATCGCCGGATTTAGCAGCAGTATTCGCCTTGGTTTTTACTGCTGGAGATAACTCCGGCCCGGCGGCGGCTACTAGCAAACCTGCAGGGGATTTTACCGCAATTCGCGGGGAAAATTGTTCGTGGGCGATCGTCTCCGGCGCGCTCATTGACTCCGCCGGACGGGAGGCGATATTATTTATGGCATCAACAAATTTGCTGGCCTGCGGTATCCCTCCAGAGACGGGAGGTGCAGCAGGAGCGGCGCTAGTATTAGCTGTTACATTCTGGGATGCGAGGGCGGCCAGAGTCAAGAGAGCTACATTTGAGACTCGCATAAACGTCAACTCACCTAGGAGAAATTAGTGCTTGTTTGTCAGCGATCGACCTCAAATTCTCAGCATTGACAATAACTGAGATGAGGAATGCTGGCGATGATGCTACTATCTCCAAAATACGGGCTGTGTCTGACTTGTCAGGAAAAGTACCAATAATTGTAGCTGTATAACTTCGGTGAAAGAATTTATTCTGGTACCCGATCCGGCTGAAATCGCCCTCGGAATCATCAACAGCCTTTTCTGCGCCCCTTCCCAAAATCTTAACTTCCTAACCAAAATATCCATAAACCTGTCCCGGCCCCAAGCAACTTCGATCGCCTGAATTGTCGGTAAATTGCCAAAAATGCGATCGTCCAATTTAATCCTTGGGGCGGCTTCACCAATCTGCACAATTAGCCGCAAATCCGGGTGAAACCGCCCCAAAAAAACCGATTTTTAACTCTAAACCCCAGCTAAAACCGCTGACGGTTGCTGGCGCGCGACATCCGCTGCATCTAAATCTGCACCGAAAATTTCGCAGCTATTATTCGGACTTTCAATCAGCTTAATCTTGTGCAACTCTGCGCCCAATTCCCTCACGGGCGATCGCAACAATTGCCCGATCCGAACCGCAATATTTTCCGCCGTCGGCACAACCTTCTCAAAATAAGCAATATCCTTATTTAAAAAAGTATGATCGAACGGTTCCACAACATAATCGTCAATAGCTTTTTGCAAAGCTCCCAAATCAGCAATCATGCCAGTGCGCGGATCAATTTCCCCTTTCACAGTCACTTCTAAATGATAGTTGTGACCGTGACCGTTAGGACGAGCACATTTGCCGTAAATTTCCGAGTTTTCTTCAAAGCTCAAATCGGGACGAGCCAACCGATGGGCGGCGCTAAAATGAGTTGACAGAGTTAGATAAGCTTCCATGCCGTTTCCTAAATATTCAGCCCAAAGTTCCGGGTGTTCAAACAATTGAATTTTGCTCACAGGCAAATGAGGAGCTAGCCGCAGCCAAATTTGCCGTGCTATGTTTTCGGTAGTTGGCAGAGTCTGCTCAAATTCCGGCCACGCTTCGTTAAGGTAGGAAAAATCGAGATCCTTGGTAACTTCCCGCTTGATGACGTGTTTGACATCAGACAGGTTGAGCACCATGCCGTACTCGTCGAGTTTTCCTATCATGGAAACGTAAAGAACGTAATTGTGTCCGTGTCCCGGTGCGCGGGCTGTTGGGCCAAACCGCTCAAAGTTCTCGGCTTCGCTCAACTCCGGTAGCCAGTAACGATGACTCGCCGAAAACTGTGCTCGACGATTGATGATGCACTGCATAAAAGTCAATTAGGATAAGCTTGTTAAGTTCTGTAAAGAACTGACTTCTTAAGGATAAACTAATTTTTACGGGAATTTTTCGATTACTTGAGGGTGCTTTACTTGAATTTATACCAATTTTCGAGATATTGCCAACCAGTCGCCGCGAGAGTAGCATGGCCTATTGTGCGCCACAACACAGATATCGGGCAGAAAATACAGAAAATACTGCTACTGCTACAAAACAGTTTCTCCTCATCCGTTGCTAACGGATGGGTTATCCCATTTTCGATTGGCCCCGCGAGGGATAGCTGCGCGGCGCGTACTTTTTGCAACACAGGGAACTCCCCAGTTATAGTTTTTCGCCTAAGCTCTGCAATAGTTAGCAGTTTCCGGTTCAGTTGCGAGCAAAACTAATTACGAATGACGAAATCTTCATGAATTGGATTACTGTACGAGCCGATCGCTTTTTTCAACATTTATCCGCTGCGATGGGCACTCCGCTATTTTATATCGGCGACACTCATCTGTCCGTTAGTGCGATCGTCAAAATAATAATCTTAGCTATATTTGCCTTCATTGTAGCTCGGATCGTCAGCGAAGGAATCAAGCGCAGCCTCCTAGTTCGGATGAGATTTGATCGTGGCAGCCGAGAATCAATTGCCACCATCATTAGCTATATTTTAGCAACTCTCGGCTGTATTTTCGTCCTGCAAGCTGCCGGCATCAACCTCACTTCTCTCACCGTCTTAGCTGGCGTAGTGGGCATTGGTTTCGGCTTCGGGTTGCAAAATCTTGCCAGCAATTTTATTAGCGGTCTCACCCTGCTATTCGAGCAGCAAATTAGAGTCGGAGACTTTATTGAAATTGACCGCCTATTAGGAACAGTAGAAAATATTTCTATCCGCTCCACAATTATCAAAACAATTGATGGATTATTTGTAATAATACCAAACATCAGGTTTGTCGAAACTAACATTATTAACTGGAGTTACAGAGACCCAAAATGCCGCCTTCACATCCCCGTCGGCGTTGCTTACGGCACTGACCCAGTAATAGTTACTGAAGCGCTATTAGTTGCGGCGCGGATGGCATCGAATGTCTTGTCCCATCCTTCTCCTAAAGTATGGTTTAGCGGTTTTGGAGACAATGCTTTAAATTTTGAACTTTTAGTTTGGATCGATCAGCCACAGGAAAGCGATGCCATTATAAGTGCAATCAATTTTTTAATAGATTACGAATTGCGCCACCGAAATATCGAAATTCCCTTTCCCCAGCACGATTTATGGCTGCGAAACCCCCAGGAGTTAACTCAAGCTTTTCACCACAACAAAGACGATCATTCCAATGGAAAAGTTGTTCCGCAAAATACTAAAAATTTAGCCGAACTCAAATCTAATTCCAGCATTTCTGAACATATCACCCCTGGTAAAGCACCTAATAATTGGACTCTGCGAGACTTGTTGCGGCGAGTTACTTATTTTGAACAGTGTACGGATTTAGAACTGCGACAGTTAATTGAATATGGCTACCGACAAATGTTTCCAGCGGGACAGATTGTCTGTAAAGAAAATGCCCCTGGCGATTCTTTTTATATTATTCTTTCCGGGGCTGTAGAAGTTATTTCTCAAAAAACAGATCAGTATATTGCGACGCTTCACGAGGGCGAGTTTTTTGGGGAAATTTCTTTGCTGTTGGGAACTCCGAGAACGGCGACTGTTAAAACTAGCGAAGATTCAATTTTGTTTGTGGTGGAACGCCACGACTTGCAAAAACTTTTAATTGAACAGCCGAATTTAGCAGATCAGATTGCTCGAAAGTTGTCGGAACGCCAGCAAGCTTTGAGAGATTTAGGATTGTTATATGGTGATTCTCTAGAACAAGCTCCTTTTATTAAAATTAGGAAACGAATTCAAGTTCTTTTTGGGATTTAGTAGTCATTAGTCATTAGTCATTAGTCATTAGTCATTAGTCATTAGTCATTAGTCATTGGGAATTGGGCGAGCGCGAAGCGGAGGGATTGGGAATTGGGCGAGCGCGAAGCGGAGGGATTGGGAATTGGGAATTGGGCGAGCGCGAAGCGGAGGGATTGGGAATTGGGAATTGGGCGAGCGCGAAGCGGAGGGATTGGTAATTGGTAATTGGTAATTGGTAATTAGTAATTGGTAATTGGGCAATCCTCTCCCATTCTCCCCCTCTCCCCCTCTCCCATTCTCCCGTTC
>NZ_JADEWT010000141.1 GCF_015207505.1 Tychonema sp. LEGE 06208 | reverse complement strand
TACTGACTACTGACTACTGACTACTGACTACTGACTACTGACTACTGACTACTGACTACTGACTACTGACTACTGACTACTGACTACTGACTACTGACTACTGACTACTGACTACTGACTACTGACTAACCTATTTAGCTAACAGTTTCTGAAACACTTCATACATCTCCTCAGCCAACTTTTTAGGATTCCACAAAGGTGCGAGATATTCTGGCTGCTTAGATTTTATTAAATGCTGTTTCACCGCATTTCTCAAACCAGCATCCCGCCCAAACTTAACTCCCCACTGCGTGTATTCTTCCCAACTCCAAGCCGCGCCGACATCAAGATTTGCACTTTTGAGAAAAGCATAACCCATCCGCGAAAGATATTGGTCGCCGGATCTAGTTACCACTGGCAAATTCGCCCACAAAGCCTCTAAATTGTGAGTGCCACCGTTGTAAGGATAGGAATCTAACAGCACGTCGGCTACGTAATAAATAGCGCGGTGTTCTTCCTCGGTTCTGGTTTGCCCGATAAACTTAATTCGAGCAAAATCTACTCCTTGAATATCGCATTCTTCGCGGTAAGTGCTGTGAATAACATCTGGATCTCCTTGGCCCTTGCGAATCAATAAACTATCTGGTACTTGTTTGAGAATTCTAACTTGAGCTTGTACCATTTCGGGATTCGTTTTTCTCCCCGGCGCAACACACAAATAAGCCATTTGATTTAAGCCAATTCCCAGAGCATTTCTAATCGCTTCTCGATTCACGGCAATGCTTTGCAGTGCCCCAATTGCTACCGAACAACTAGGCAACCTAACTAACTGTTCTAAGTAATGTTCTTCAACGCCTGGGGGATGAGTGTGTTCGTCGCAGAGAAAGTAGTGATTTTCCGAAATGTAGGGTGCATCGAATCCCAGCCAAGAAACGCAAATTCCCGCAGGATATTGATACAGCACTTCGACATTTGTCGGCACTGTCATTGAGTCTAAATCTATTAAAACATCCAAATCGTCTTGCACTATTTCTGCGAGGATTTCGCCGCCGTCAGCAAAGCCGTTGGGATATTTTTTCGGCCAGTAAAACTTGCCCGCCATTTCTTCAAATCGTTCGGTAACTTCATCTCGGTTGAGTTTACCGGTGACGTAAAGATGAACGTGGGGAGTGATGCGGCTTAATTCGCGAATTAAAGCTTCGCTGCACCAGCCTACTGAGTGGCGGCGGAAGTGTTTGGAAAGGAAGCCGATTTTTAAGGGCTGTTTTTTTGTGAGGGAATTTGCCGATTTTATGCGGTTGATTTGCTGCCGCTGCATGACGGCTTTTTTGTAGTATTCCTTGGCAACTAATCGGTAGAAGCTGGCATTTTTTTGGCGGTTGTCTCGCAGGTGGGAAACTGCAAATAGGAAGATTTCGTAAAGCAGTTTTAGTTCGATGACGCTAAAGGTTTCGACTTTTTCGTAGCAGAGTTTTTCGATTTCTTCGAGTTTCTGAATTGCCTGTTTGCTGACACCTGATTGTAGGTAGGAAAAGACGTAGGCTGTGGCTGACATGACTGGGGCATTGTCGCCGCAAAATTCGCAGTATTTGTCGGCGACGCTGCGGGCTCTGGCGAGGTTGGTGGAGTGGCTTAGCAAGTCGCAGAGTTGTTGGTGGGCTTCGCTGAATTTGGGGCTGCATTCGATCGCCTTTTCAAAATGTGCGATCGCCTCTAGGGGCTTATCTTGTTTTTGAATGTGTCCCATCCGGCAGTAAACCTCTGCCCAATCCGGTTTTAGTGTCAAAGCTTGCTGATAGCTGGTCAAAGCTTCTTCCAGCCGTCCCAGCATGGAAAAACAACTGCCTAGGTTAGCGTGAACTTCCGGCCAATCTGGCTTGATTTTGAGGGTATTTTGGTAATGAATAATTGCTTCTTCGTACCTGCATAGCTGTAAGAATGAGTTGCCTAAATTGAAGTGCAGAACTTCTAATTCTGGCTTGAAACTTACAGCTTTTTGATAGTAAGCGATGGCAGCATCGAGATTGCCTTGTTGCGATCGCGCGCTGCCGATGTTAGCATAGGCTTCTGCCCAATCGGGTTTAATGGCGATCGCCTTGGAGTAGCTTTCAACGGCTTCGTCGCGCTTTCCTTGACTGAAAAGCCGATTACCTAAGTTAAAGTGGAAGTCGGCACCGACAAGCTGCGGGTTGAGTTCGGATGTTCTTTTAAAACAGGCGATCGCTGCTTCGACGTTGCCGTGTTTGTGATATACTTTCCCTAAATTCCAGTGAGCGCCCGCTAAATCGGGACTCAAGGCAATGGCTTGCTGGTAATTGGCGATCGCCTCTTCCAAACGTCCCATTTTAAAGTACATACTGCCAATATTTGCCCGCACTTCCGCAAAATTTGGCTGCAATTCTAAGGCTTGAGAGTACGATCGAATAGCAGCTTCAATTTTGCCTCCCGCTTGCAAAGCATTGCCTAAAGTGACGTAAGCGTGGATGTAATCGGGGCGAATTTTTAGGGCTTGCTGGCACGCTGCGATCGCCTCTTTAATTTTACCTTGAACTAAACAGTTTTCTGCCAGTTTTTTGTAGGGTTCTACTTCTTGATAATTGGCAACTTGTCTGCTGTCTGGAACCTTCAGCGAGGTAACTTGTTCGGAAACTGCGGCGGGATTGGTAAACGGAGTATTTAAATTTTCTGTGGTAGGCGCAGGCGGCAAATTGATGCTAGAAGGCTGCAAGCCGTAGCCTTCATCTTTATTGACAGAGATTGGTTGCGCTGCGTCTGATTCTGTTTCTAATTCGATGACTTGGCTGGCGACAGTTGCTTGCTGTTGTTGTTTAATTAAACTCGATATTTTTTCCGCAGCGCTAGCATCTCCAGGTTGCATTTGAAGCACTTTTTGACAGCAAGCAATTGCTGCATCTAACTTTCCTTGCTGCTGCAAAACGCCTGCCAGCATCAAATGAACCGAACACAAATTGGGATTAATAGCAAGAGCTTTTTGGTAACAATTTGCCGCCTGTTCCAATTGCCCTAACTTGTAATACATACTGCCGAGATTCGCGCTAGCTTCGGCAAATTTAGGCTGAATTTCTAAAGCTTGCAAATAAGCTTTAATTGCCATTTCCAGCTTCTCTTCAGCCTGCAGGGCATTACCCAGCGTCAAGTAAGCGGCAGCAAAATTCGGTTGGAATTTAAGGGCGAGATTGCATTGGGCGATCGCCCTAGCAAATTCTCCTTGCAAAATATAAACTTCCGCCAACTTTTTATGAACTTCCGCCTCGGCTGGATTCAACTCTAAAGCTTGCTGATAATTTTCAATAGCGCCATCGAAATTGCCTGCATCTTTCAGCCGATTGCCCTTTAGGAAATAACTTTTAACTGCCTTGAAATCTACCAAAGAATCCGCGATCATTTTCTCTGCCACTCTTACAGGTTTTACACTAATAATATTCAACCATTCTACCCACTCTCCGGCACGCACAGACCAAGTACACCCTCGATTTATATATTCTACCTGCCGTCTCAGATCATTTTCAGCAGTGGCGCGGCCGGCCCCCGCAAACTCTTTTAAAACTGAGACTGTCGCCTCAAAAAACCGCCTTGTATATCCCTCCCAATCCGGTTTTCCGGCACGGTTCCAATTAGTTACCGATGCCAAATTTTCTCTCCCCGACAGAGAAACTAGACGCGCAAATCCAGCCGTTGTTTCCGGCAAAGCCGCCAAATCACTCGTCACAATCCGGCAACCGCTGGCCATCGCCTCCATCACCGCAATAGATGACGTTTCCAAATAGGTATTAGGGTAAGCTAAAACCGCGACTGAACGCAGTTGCCGGACGAGTTCGGGTTGCGGTACCGAACCGATGTACTCAACGCCTGCTGTTGCCTGACACTGGCGGTAAAGTTGACCGAAAAAAAGATTGTTATCATTGTCGTCTATTTGGTGTACTTTCATGCTAGAAAATACTTTTAATCTAGTGCCGGGGACAGCTTGACGAATTTCGGGAAAGACTTTTAACAAAATATCTAGTCCGCGAAAGGGAGTGCTGGTGTAAGCTATAATTGGCGGTAGATATTTTTGAGAGAGGATTGAAACATTCTCGGAAAAGATGTTAGCAAAACAAGGTGCGATCGCATTTCTTAAAACATAACTGCGATTCGAGTCAATCCCAAAACGAGTGTGAAATTGCTCGCGCTGCCAGTCGCTAACAAAAACAAACGCATCGCAAGCATTAACTTCTTGAGGATTATTAAAATTTTCAAGAAAGACAAAGCCTGGTTCGTTATGAATCCACAAAATCAACTTAGTATGTTGGCCCAAAAGCGGCTTAATTTCCAGCGCTTTGCCGACTATATTGACTATAACTAAAAAATCGAGCGATCGCAGCAATTCTAAATTAGCTTTATTCCCTACCCGCTGCCTGCAATCAACACCGCGCGACATCCCAGACTCGGAAGTATTGTTAAGTAAAAATACCTCGCTTCCCAGCGCAGCCAACGCCTCAGCCAAATAACAAATAGCCGACTGAGTGCCGCCCAAAGGTTCGCGGTAAGGAGTATCAATATTATAATCCCAAGTGTAGGTATCCAGAAATCCGATTTTCATTATGGCAATTATCCGCCGACTTTTGAACTAGATTTTTTTTTGTTTAACCGCAGAGGGCGCAGAGGGCGCAGAGAAGAAAGAGAGAAGTTTTCACTTGAAATAATTTGCAATTTGCCTCTGTTCTTCTTCTTCCTCTCAGCGTTTTCTGCGCTCTCTGCGGTTAAATAAATCCATGATAAATGGTATAATCTTAAAACTATTAAGGAGTACCGAACATGACCACAGAACAAGATCCCGTAAAATTGATGAAACAGCAAGTCGGCTTTGCAGCAGCCGATCGCGTAAAATCTGGTATGATTGTCGGACTCGGCACGGGGTCAACTACAGCTTATACTATTCAAGCATTGGGCGATCGCATAAAATCAGGAGAGCTCAAAGATATCAAAGGAGTCCCGACATCCTTTCAATCAGAAGTATTGGCCAAACAATACGGAGTGCCGCTGACAACATTAGATGAGATTGACAGAATTGACGTAGCTATAGACGGCGCTGATGAAGTCGATCCCCACCTCAACTTAATTAAAGGTGGCGGCGCAGCGCACACCCGCGAAAAAGTGGTCGATTACCTCGCAACTCAGTTTATTGTAGTAGTTGACAGTTCCAAAATGGTAGATAAATTGGGTTCTACTTTTCGCGTACCCATCGAAGTAATACCGATGGCAATCACCCCCGTTACTCGCGCCATCGAAAAATTGGGAGGCAAACCAGAACTCCGCATGGGAATCAAAAAAGCCGGCCCAGTAATTACCGACCAAGGTAACATGGTAATTGATGTCAAATTTGATGACATTCCTAACCCCGGAGAAATGGAAAAAACATTGAATAACATTCCCGGTGTGTTAGAAAATGGCTTATTTGTAGGCTGTACTGATTTAGTTTTAGTAGGCGAAATCAAGGAAGGAAAACCCGCAGTTCGCGAGATTTCTAAATAGTCAAAGCTTACCTGCAGATTGTCAAAAATTCTTGGTTGAACAGGCATCTTGCCTGTTCTAAACAAAACTATTATAAGGTAGAGTGCAGCCTAAAAAAAACAAAAAGCCTGGTCGATCAATGTATATTAACCACCAATAAATTTAGGAATTTATTGATAACTGCAATCATAATTATGGTTCCTTATTCCTGATGACGTTGGACGGAAAGCTCGGGGGACAGCACTAATAACTACTAACTAATAACTACTAACTACTAACTACTAACTAATGACTAATGACTAATGACTGCTAAGCTAAGAGGGCGGGCACGCACCATCCACCGCCCCTACCGACTAATGACTAATGACTAATGACTAATGACTTCTTCCTTCTACTTATGATGCAATATCGCAGATTTGGCCGCACAGAATTATCCATGCCCGTCTTTTCCTGTGGCGGCATGAGATATCACCACAAATGGCAAGACGTACCAGTAAATGAGATTCCACCAGACAATCAACAAAATGTAGAAGCCACAATTCGCTATTCTATCGAATGCGGCATCAATCACATAGAAACTGCTCGCGGTTACGGCACTTCCGAGATGCAGTTAGGCTTGATTTTGCCGCAGTTTCCCCGCGAAAAATTAATAGTTCAAACAAAAGTAAATCCCCAAGCTAACTCCCAGGAGTTTCGCGAAGAATTCAATAAATCCTTAGCTTATTTGCAACTAGAATACGTCGATTTATTTTCCCTACACGGCATTAATACGTGGGAATTGCTAGAGGAATCTATGCGTCCCGGCGGCTGTGTGGATGTTGCTAAACAATTGCAAGCAGAAGGCAAAGTTCGGTTTATTGGTTTTGCAACTCACGGGCCGACGGATGTGATTGTTAAAACCATTGAAACCAATCAATTTGATTATATTAACTTGCACTGGTACTACATCAATCAAATTAATTGGCCCGCAATTGAAGCGGCAAAACGTCACGACATGGGCGTTTTTATTATCAGCCCTTCTGACAAAGGCGGTCAACTTTACAACCCATCGCAAAAATTGGTTGATTTGTGCTATCCCCTGAGTCCGATGGTGTTTAACGATTTGTTTTGTTTGTCGCACCCGCAAGTACATACTTTGAGTTTGGGTGCTGCCAAACCTGAAGATTTTAACGAGCATCTGACAACTGTAAAATTGTTAGATAGAGCCGATGAATTGTTGCCGCCGATATTAGCTAGGTTGGAAAAGGCAGCGATTGATAAATTAGGAGAAGATTGGTTTAAGACTTGGGATGTCGGTTTGCCAACTATCGAAAATACTCCCGGAGAGGTTAACATTCGTGTGATTTTGTGGCTGTGGAATTTGGCGAATGCTTACGATGCGATCGACTATTGCAAGATGCGCTACAACCTTTTAGGTAACGCCAGCCACTGGTTTCCTGGTCAAAAAGCCGTAGCTTGCGGGGCGGAACGCCATCGCATCGATGAATTAGACTTGCGCCGCTGTCTCGCCCACAGCCCCCACGCAGCCAAAATTCCCGGTATTCTCCAAGCAGCCGATCGACTTTTTGGAGGCGAATCCGTGCAGCGTCTTTCCCAAGAATAATCAAAAAAAACCCGGTTTCAACAAAGAAATCGGGTTAGTTAACCGGAACACATGAGTAAAACTCAGGCGCACACAATTAGCGTATACTCAAAAAAGTCTCACAACCATCACCCATCCGTCTCATCCATTCGGGCGATAGAACTTTTTTTTCCAAACTCCCTCCCATTTTGCTTCAACCTGAGCTAAAACAGTTAATAATTCACTTAGGTACTTTTTATGACACTCAAACGCCGAGATTTTTTGTATTTGCTAACAGCTAGCGTCGGAGCTCTTACCGCAGGTGCTTGCCAAGCATCAGGAAATAATGTACTGCAAGCAAGTTCAGCTTCTAAAGACACAAAAGTAGCCCAAACTCCCGGGCCTTTTACACTGCCGCCTCTACCTTACGAATACAACGCTTTAGAACCGCACATCGATGCGCGGACAATGCAATTTCACCACGACAAACATCACGCCGCCTACGTTAAAAACCTCAACGAAGCTGTCAGCAAACACCCGCAACTTAAAAATATTAGTGCGGAAAATATGCTCAAAGATTTGAGCAAAGTGCCGGAAGATATTCGCACAACTGTACGCAATAACGGCGGCGGACACCTTAATCACAGTATGTTTTGGGAAATCATGAGTCCCAAAGGCGGCGGCGAACCCACAGGAGCAATTGCCACAGCAATTAAGCAAAATTTCGGCAGTGTTAGCGATTTTCAAGCCAAATTTAACGAAGCCGGTACTAAGCGTTTTGGCAGCGGTTGGGTTTGGCTGGTTCGCAACAAAGCAGGCAAATTAGAAATTGCAACTACTGCCAATCAAGACAGCCCTTTCATGGAAGGAAATTACCCAATTATGGGCAATGATGTTTGGGAACACGCTTATTATCTCAAGTATCAAAACCTGCGTGCTGACTACTTAAAAGCTTGGTGGAATGTTGTTAATTGGACGGAAGTTAACAAGCGCTACGAAAAGGCGATCGGTTAGTTTCACAAATAGTGTAGGTGCGATCGAGCTACACTATTTGTTATCTCTAAAATACAAACATCCCTTGATATTAATCCCGCCAAATAGCGGTTCTCTAGCTAACGCATCGGGCGATCGAACTGCTGTACAGTTTTCCGCAAGTAAACGCAGTGGCGCGCGCCCTGACTCGTGGGCGTTGTGAATGATTCGACTGACTCAAGTGTGCCACCCAAACGCTCGATCGCACTTTGCAAATCCGTCTCTTCCTCCGCCGTCCAATTCCCCCGGTAAAGCACAGCCAAACCGCCGTTTTTTAGGAAAGGCAGCGCGTATTTAGCACACGCAGAAGCGGCTCCAACAGCCCTCAGAAAAGCTAAATCGTAAGCTTGTTTGTGCGGCAACTGTCGGGCAATTTCATCGGATCTGCCCAGCAAAGTCACAGCATTTGCGATCCCTAAAGACGGCAAAACAGTATCCAAGAAAGTAATTTTCTTGCGAGTAGAATCGAGCAAGGTGACAGATAAATCCGGCAGGGCGATCGCGATCGGTAACCCCGGAAAACCGCCACCAGTCCCGATATCAATCGCTTTCAACGGGTGCTTTGCGGGAGAATCGTTATTTTCCGCCAAATTTTGATTAGGTGGCAGCAGTCTCGCAATTCCCCGCAGAGAATCCCACAAATGTTTTTCCCAAAACTCAACAGGCTCAGTAATTCGAGTTAAATTCAAGGAACGATTTCCCTCAACAATCAACTCGTAAAGCCGCTGAAATTGTTGCTGCTGCGACTCATCCGGCTGCCAATTCAGCGTTTTTTGCCACAATTCATTCATTTCCGGCAACACAGGCACTGTCATCTGATTCATCTTCTATTCCTACTATTTCGTAAACTCTGCAAATTCTCTCCGCTCCAAAATACCTAAAAATACTTCACAATGCGTTATACCTGCCCGCACCAACTATAGCCTTTCGAGCGTAACATGAGGTGCTCTCACGGGTATATGGCATAGGCCAAACCGGGCATAGGCAGGAGTGGAAGTATCCCGGATACCTCACCAAGATTGAGAACCGCTATAATAACCAATGACCAATAACCAATAACCAATAACCAATAACTAATGACCAATGACCAATGACCAATGACTAATGACTGATACTAGATTCGGGTAACATATCCCTTTTATGATTCGGCGGTTGAAACCGCGTCTACACAAACGATGTCGGCCTGCGCCGACTCGTTGATAAAGGGGATACCCAACCCGGATTTGGTATGACTAATAACCAATAACCAATAACCAATAACCAATAACTAATGACTAATGACCAATGACTAAGAACTTACAAAACTCGTTTCCTTAGCCTCTAACTTAGCCCGATCGACCTCCTGCAAATCCCCGTGGTCTAAAGTCCAAAATTTATCAGCAACGCCCAACAAATCGCTAGCATCGTGAGTGACAATCAACAAAGTCCAGTGACTTTTCAACTTACCCAACAAGCTTACCAACTGTCGGCGCATCGACCAATCTAAACCCGCCGTCGGTTCGTCCAAAAGCAGTAAATGCGGCTGGCGAATTAGTTGCACCGCTAGGGCTACCCGGCGCTGTTGTCCGCCACTCAAAGCGTGGGGAGAACTACGCAGCGGCAAATGTCCGAGTCCCACCTCTATCATTGCTGAGTTAATTTGTTCTTGTCCCAATTCAGGATGTCCCAGTCGCAATTCTTCTAAAATTGTGCCTCCGCAAAAATGCCTTTCGGGAAACTGGAATACTAAACCTCCTAACTGTTGCAAGTGTTCCGGTGTTAATTCTTGTTCGCGCCAGCGGATGTCGCCGCTAGTTTTTTCTGCTAAACCTGCTAATATTTCTAAGAGCGTACTTTTGCCGGAACCGCTGCGACCTACAATCAGCCCCATTTGCTGCGATGGCAGTTCTAAGTTGATATTTTTCAGAATAGCATTCGGACAGGCTGTAGGATGATAGACTAAGTTTTTTAGATAAAGCATTAATGGCAGTTGTTGGTTGTGAAAAAGTCATTAGTCATTAGTCATTAGTCATTAGTCATTAGTTATTGGTCATTGGTTATTAGTTATTGGTTATTAGTCCTTCGATGTGCTATTGATGATTCAGGCTTTTTCTGGCTGATACCGATCGCACACAATTATTTTACATAAATCTTTACAAAAATCGACCTTTTTTTTTGAGCTTTCCCCCTTGCTTTTGAGATTATTTAATGCTATTATTTAATAATGAAAATATGTGCAGAAATTTTATGAATGCTCACAGTCCCATTATTAAAGTATACAGCAATAGCCAGGAAAAATCAAGACCATCCGATCGATTTTTGAGTCGCGGCCCGGAAGTCTGAATTTTTAATTTTCAGATTCCCAGTTTACAATCAATTGCTTTTTGAGAATTGACGATGATGAAAACTATTTTAGCGTCCATTGGCAAGCAGATGTTGAGTTCCAAAAAGACTGTGGGGGCGATCGCCCTTGGAGCAAGTGCGATCGTCCTGAGCATCTGCATTAACTCTGCAGTAGCGGGGGATCCCTTTCGCAGCAGCAACCCACAGGCGATCGGGCCCAACACCGAAGCAGCCTTCAAAACAATGTTTGAACAAGGAAACTACAAACAAGCAAAAGTCCAAGTTCAACAAGCACTATTAGCCGAACCAAACGAGCCGCTAGCCTATGCAATGGCAGCCTCCCTATCCTACATCGAGCAAGACTTCGACTCGATGAATTCCTACGCGCAAAAAACCCGCGAAGTAGGCGAACAATTGACCAAAACTAACCCCTTGCGCGGCAATCTATACACAGCAGTCGGTCACTTTCTCGAAGGAGCAAATGCCATAGCCAAAGAAGGAACAGCCAAAGGCGCGCCCCAAGCACTCAACAAACTGCGAGTAGTATTTCAATACCTAGATGCAGCCGAAAAAATAGCTCCCAACGACCCAGAACTCAACCTGCTTAAAGGCTACATGGACTTAATGCTAGCCACAAACCTGCCCTTTTCCAACCCCAGCGAAGCCATTAAACGACTGGAAGAAAAAGCTTCTCCCCGCTACTTAGCTTATCGCGGCATGGCAGTAGGCTATCGAGACTTGAAAAAATACGATCGCGCCCTAGAATTTGCCAACAAATCCCTAGCAGAAACGCCAAACAATCCAGAAATTCTTTATCTCAAAGCACAAATCTTGTTTTCCGAAGCCAGGGGAAAAGAAAGCAACAAAACCCTACTAGAAGAAGCCCGTCAAAACTTCGACGCAGCCTTAGTCAAACCAGACCAACTACCGCGCAGCCTAGTAGCCGAAATCTTCTTTCAGCAGTGCAAAACCCGCAACCGTCTCGACAGCAAATCTCGCAACTGCGACCCAATGCGCGATAAAATTAGAGATGCAGGTGGCATCTGGGGGCCGACGGCTTTACCACCACTATAAAAATACCAAAAAACCATGAAAGTACAGTTTCGCGAGTTTAACCCCTTTGACCTCTGGATTTGGCTGAAGTTTAGCAACGTGCCTTCAAACGGTGAAAAACAGTATGTTGAAGAAGTATTTGACTCTTGGTTTTTCTTGGGAAAACTAGGGGGATTTAATGCCGAAAATTTGCAAGTTCAAGATGAAGGCTTAGATATTAGTGACATGGATTACGATGTTAATCTAGCCGACCAAAGCATGATGGCTTTGATGCACAATATGGGAGAAATGGAGTATCAAGGTTCTTGGGCTCGCTGTTGGTTTGATTTAGGGACTAGCGACGCTATCGGCATCGATATTTTAATTAATGTTTTCCAGCAACTAAGCAAAGAATTCGTGACGGTTGAAGAATTGATTATCGGTGGAGAACATCCAGACTGGCCTGTGGAAAATAGTCGCAGTCGAGAGGCTTTTGTCCCTGACAATTACTCATCATAGGTCATTAGTCATTGGTCATTAGTCATTGGTCATTAGTCATGAGTCATTGGTCATTAGTCATTAGTCATTGGTCATAGGTCATAGGTCATAGGTCATAGGTCATTGGTCATAGGTCATAGGTCATAGGTCATTGGTCATAGGTCATTGGTCATGAGTCATTAGGGGCGGGTTTTGCGGGAGATATTTGCTATAGCTAACAACACAGATAAACCCGCCCCTTTCGCGTTACTTTTTCTATCTACCGTACACTTGGTAGCGTACCCAACACCTGATAGAGCAAAGAGTTAATAAAACCCAGTGCTACAGCGCCCAACAAAGCACTCCAAATTCCCCACCGCAAGCGAAACCCTTCGACTAGCCAAGCAGCCAATCCAAAGATAGCAGCATTGATAACAATCATAAACAAACCAAAAGTTACCAATACAATAGGGAAGCCCAAAAATACAAAAATCGGCCGCACTAAAGCATTCAGCAATCCAAAAACTGCAGCCGAAACCATCGCTTTTCCAAAAGTGTCAATATCTACCCCGATGGGCAACTTGGAAAGAATAAAAAAGCTCACCGATGTTACCAACCAAGCAATTATCAGCGAAACTATATCTATCTGCATTTGCTTATCTCCTGAAAAAACTAAACATTAAATCGGAACAACAGCACATCCCCCTCTTGTACAACATACTCTTTTCCTTCACTGCGAACTAAGCCTTTTTCCTTAGCTGCATTCATCGCGCCCGTAGCAACCAAATCTTCATACGCTACAGTTTCGGCCCGGATGAAACCCCGCTCAAAGTCCGAGTGAATCACTCCTGCTGCTTGCGGTGCTAACATTCCCGCTATAATCGTCCAAGCGCGAGTTTCCTTGGGCCCGCTAGTGAAATAAGTCCGCAAACCCAATAATTCGTAAGTAGCTCGAATCAAAGATTTTAAGCCACCTTCAGTCACGCCGAGAGATTCGAGAAAATCTACCCGTTCTTCTTCTGGCAACTCTACCAATTCTGACTCAACTTGCGCCGAAACTATGACAACCTTAGCATTTTCTTTAGCTGCTATTTCCCGAACTTGTTCGACATAGCTATTTCCAGTTCCCAAATCGTCTTCAGACACGTTAGCCGCATAGATAATCGGCTTGTTTGTTAACAATTCTAAGCCTTTAACTAATTCAGCTTCTTCCTCAGTTAAACTGCACTGGCGCACGGGTTTTTCTGCATTCAAAACCACAACTAACTTTTCAAGCACGTCCACTTCTGCTTGAGCTTCCTTGTTGTTGCGGGCTTGTTTGCGAGTGCGATCGAGCCGGCGTTCAATTTGAGCCAAATCTGCTAAAATTAATTCTAGATTGATAATGTCAATATCTCGCTGGGGATCGACAGAACCTGCAACGTGAATGATATCATCATTGTCAAAACAGCGGACAACATGGACGATCGCATCTACAGCCCGAATGTGAGACAAAAACTGATTTCCCAGTCCTTCCCCCTGACTCGCACCCTTCACCAAACCCGCAATATCCACAAACTCCATCCGCGTCGGCACAGTTTGCACGGATTTGGAAATATCGCTCAGCACCTTCAACCGTTCGTCTGGTACTGCTACGATACCCGTATTTGGCTCGATCGTACAGAAAGGAAAATTAGCAGCAGTCGCCTTGGCATTAGCAACCAGAGCATTAAACAAAGTAGATTTGCCAACATTAGGCAGTCCGACAATTCCGGCGGTAAGCATAGCTATTTAGAAACATATCACTGTATCAAAATATCATAAGTATCCGCAATATATCAGATCGATCGCCCAATGTTCGCGCCTGTGCCCGCCTAAAACTCTAACTTTAGGTCGATGGCTCAAGGGTTTACAAATGGTCACGTAAAATATCGCCCAGAACCTGTCCCTGTCCCATCAACAAATTGGGGACTTGCGAGAAAATCGGTTTGGGCGATCGACCTCACAAACAATCTTAAATTTCGCGATCGACTAAAACATAATTTAGATTGGTTCAGGGATTGTCTGAGGAATAGGCCCCGGCACTGTTTGAGGAATCGGCGAGGGTACAGTTTCCGGCACCGGTTCGGGAATTGGCTGCGGAATTGGGGCTGGTACCGGCTCCGGTACTGGGCCAGGAATCGGTTCGGGTACCGGGCCCGGCACCGGTGGCGACGAAGGAATTTCCGGCAGCCCCGGTTCGGTACTGGGAATCTGCGGGCCTGGAAACGGAGTAGAGTTGGGAAAAATCATGTTACTTTTTTGCTCAGCTAATAGAGATGTTTCTCGAAAATTTTGTCGCCACTTCCAGCCATTTTTTGATAAATAAAAATAACTAATGTGTGACCTTGTTTAATTACCGTAAAATTTAATTGCCATGTTTCCAATTAAATTCTTGCATTTATCTGCGTTCATCTGTGTTTCTCTGCCAACATCTGCGGTTGCAATGTCAATCAAGTATTTATACGGCACTTGTACAAGTATGCTAAATTAAAAATAAATTACACATCTATCTAAAGAGCTATGATTAACTGTTATGCCAGCCTAAAACTAAGCCTTCGGTATTAAACTAAATATCAACTACAACAAATAAAATTAAGCGTGTCAGCACCCAACCCTCAACAACAAACACCGCTATTAGATGCCCTGCGCGATCGCACAAATCATCCGCACGCCCCATTCTACGCCCCCGGACATAAACGCGGACAAGGAATCTCAGGGCCCTTAATTGACTTATTCGGTGCGACAGTATTTCGCTCGGATTTGCCCGAATTGCCGGAGTTAGACAATCTCTTTAACCCAGAAGGTGCAATTGCCGAAGCTCAAGAATTAGCCGCCCAAGCATTTGGAGCCCAATCAACTCGGTTTTTGGCTAACGGTTCAACTTGCGGAATTATCGCAGCCATCTTAGCAACTTGCGGCCCCGGCGATAAAATTATCCTACCTCGAAATATCCACTCATCGGCGATTTCAGGTTTGATTTTATCCGGCGCAATTCCGATTTTTGTCAATCCAGAATACAACCCGGATTGGGATATTGCCAACAGCATCACCCCAGAAGCCACAGCAGCAGCCCTAGAACAACATCCCGACGCGAAAGCAGTAATGATAGTTTACCCAACCTATCACGGCGTTTGCGGGGATTTGCGGGCGATCGCCCAAATTACCCATCAATACAACATCCCGTTATTAGCAGACGAAGCCCACGGCGCGCACTTTAACTTTCACCCAAACTTACCAGAACCGGCCCTATCAGCCGGGGCAGATTTAACGGTACAATCAATCCACAAAACCCTCGGTGCAATGACACAAGCATCGATGCTGCACCTCAAGGGCGATCGTATAAATATCCAAAAACTCGATCGAGCATTGCAGCTAGTACAATCCACCAGTCCCAGCTACTTATTGTTAGCATCCTTAGATGCAGCCCGCCAACAAATCGCACTCCGTGGCAAAGAATTAATGGCTCAAACCTTACTATTAGCAGACCAAGCGCGCGATCGTCTCAATCAAATTCCCGGCTTATCAGTTTTAGAAACATCAAACACGCCCGGTTTTGCCGCATTAGACAGAACGAGGCTAACAGTAAAAGTATCCGATTTAGGCATCACAGGATTTTTCGCAGATGAAATCATGCACTCGGAACTCGCAGTCACAGCAGAACTTCCCATGCCGCAACATCTCACATTTATTATCAGTTTGGGGAATACAGAATCAGATATCGAAAATCTAGTTAAAGCTTTCACAGTTTTAGCAGAAAGAAGCAAGTTCGACATCGATCGATGTGCGGGATTTAACGGATTTAATAGCTCGATAT
>NZ_JADEWT010000140.1 GCF_015207505.1 Tychonema sp. LEGE 06208 | reverse complement strand
GATTGGGAGAGGGGGAGAGGGGGAGATTGGGAGAGGGGAATATGGCATTGAAATTTACAATTTAAATGCCCAACAGCCACTTTTTCTAGTCGGAGTCATGTCACACATCTTACTCGCTCACAGCATAATTTGCATATCATACTTTATAATAAATGTCAAGAAATATTTTAAATGGTAAGTGCAGCGAATACGGCGATCGGGTTCGGTTATCTCGCATCCCAGCATCTAGGCAGGGAGAAAAATTCAAGCGATGATAGAACAGAGAGCAAAAAAAGCCCTCGAATTGCATGAGTCTGTTTGTATGAGTAGGTTTGCATGAGTATTGTGAAGTTGAGTTGCAGTTAAAACTAGCAAGGAATTGAAAACCTTAAGGAAAAATGTAGAATCTTGACCTTAAGACAGAGGTTTTTACCCTTTACGACTCTCAAAATTTGGAATAATATTGAGTAAAGTAAACTTAAATTCACTTCGCCGGAACAAGCTGTTAAAGCTAGCAATTTACGGAAAATCGACGGGGATTACTAGACAATCAAGCACAAAATTAATCCCAAACAACAAGCTTCTACCGATCGTCACCGATAAACAGGAGGGGGTAATATCCCCTCTGTAGCAGTCTCGATCCCACTTACAAGAGTGGGACAGGGTATCACCAACTTTTTATCTGTTGTTACAAGGAGTGCAAAACTCACCCATGTCCACTACAACCCCTAAAACCAAAACAGTGAAAGCCGATCGCACAAGCAGTCGGCCATACTCCTCAACGGATACGGTTCGTACCTATCTGCACGAGATCGGTCGAGTACCCCTGCTAACCCGAGAAGAAGAGATTATTTTCGGCAAGCAGGTACAGCAAATGATGAAATTAATCGAAGCCAAACAAGCACTGGCTAAAGAATGGCAGCGGGAACTCACTCAGCAAGAGTGGGCTGCCGAAATGGAGTTGACAGAAGCTGAACTGAACAGGATCTTGCAGTCGGGGCGGCGCGCCAAGAAAAAGATGATTGAAGCGAATTTGCGCTTAGTAGTGGCGATCGCCAAAAAATACCAGAAACGCAACATGGAATTCTTGGATTTAATTCAAGAAGGCACCCTCGGTTTAGAACGAGGAGTAGAAAAATTTGACCCGATGCGGGGATACAAATTTTCTACCTACGCCTACTGGTGGATTCGCCAAGCAATCACCCGCGCGATCGCCCAACACGCCCGCACCATTCGATTACCAATTCACATCACCGAAAAACTCAACAAAATTAAAAAAGTGCAGCGGGAACTCACTCAGCAGTTGGGTCGTTCTCCCTCCCCTGCAGAAATTGCCTCCGCCTTGGAACTGCACCCTTCCCAAATTCGGGAATACCTGCTGATGGCAAGACATCCAGTCTCTTTGGACTTGCGGGTTGGAGACAACCAAGATACAGAACTGCAAGAACTCTTAGAAGACGAAACTGCATCTCCAGACAACTACATTACCTCGGAATTGCTGCGGCAAGACCTGAATACTTTGATCTCAGAACTTACCCCGCAGCAGCGAGATGTGATCGTTCTGCGCTTCGGTTTGGAAGACGGCACCGAAATGTCGCTGGCGAAAGTGGGAGAACGGCTCAATCTCAGCCGGGAACGGGTGCGGCAGCTAGAACATCAAGCCCTCGCCCACCTGCGGCGGCGCCAATCTCAAGTCAGAGAATATTTGGCTAGTTAGTGACTTAAAGAGTTGAGATTTTTACCAAAATCTCAACTCTTTTTTCGTATTGGTGTTGCTGGTAATGATGTTTTTATTTGAAAGGTCGATCGCCCGATCGGGCGCGATCGCAAACAAAATTTATTAAAACTAATTTTAGATGAGAGTTCAGGAACCGGGCGGGCGATCGAGACTTCAATTGAATAGTCAGCTTTGAGTCAAATACCCAGTTTCTTTACGAGCTTTTTGAAACTGGTACAAGAGTTGATTCGAGGCAGCTATGTGACATACCCGACACTCATTTTGTAAACAAATAGAGTGCAAGCTTCCTCTTTCAACGGGAGAGCCTTATTAGAGCCATCTCTAAGCTGGTCTTATCCTCCCTCCGTAGGTTTTACTTACCCGAAGGTGGTACTTACTAGCAAGATAATTACTTATCTTCGAGGCAGACTCCCTGTGTCCCAAGGAGTAGAATTGTTGATTTTTTCACCCATCCATCAGCTCTTTTACGGCCTAGCGGGATATTGGGGCTATCAGTCAGAAACTGATAGGTGGTGTCTAGCCTTTATACAACGGAAAATTCGCCCACCACGGCTACTCTTATCATCCCCGCTTAGTTCGATCCTATCATGGATTCGCTATCGCTCAATTTGTTGGCTGCTCGTTTTCATCCCGTCACTCATCCTGTAAACGGATAGAGTGTGGGACTTCCCACTCGTATTAGTTAAAATTTTGGGGTAGAAGAGTGGTGTTAAATTATTTGATATTAACAAGCAGTGTAGAAGCTATTGCGATCGCCCTGGCCCTCTCGCCCGGTAACTTCAGCATCGGATTCGCCCTGCGCGAATTCCGACACTGGGACATCAAATCCGGCGTTTCCATCTCGCAATCCCCCGCCAATCCCCAGCCAGATACAGCATTCACAGGTTTAGCAGACGGTGTTTACCTCTACGGCCAGTCCAACAAACCAGATGAAATTAAAAAAGAATATTTTGTATTTGAAATGAGACAGAGTAAAGTAATTGGGGCTTTTTACCTGCCTCAGTCTAATTTTTACTGTTTTTACGGCAATCTAGACCGAACTCGGTTAAATTTAACAGTAGTGGACAGTTACGACGGCACTAGCTCTCCCTACTCCGTCAACCTGCAACAGTATCAGCAACTTTCCGCCCCTAGTGACAACGACCGGCGAATTTTGGGTATTTGCAAGGAAGCTCACAAACAGCAAGTGTGGGCAAAGTAATATTATTTTTATAAAAATTTGGATCGCGGACTCGATTTGTTGTATTGTTTGGGGAACTGCTATTAAAACTAGAACGAAGCACCAATCTGCCTGCAGCAAAAACAATCTCGCAATCTAGTTTCTTCCTCAATGCTTCGCTATCAAACCTGTTATTTTTGTCAGAAATCAGGCTTATTTAACGAATCCAAGCGCAATTTTTTTGCTCCATTGACTACAGCGAAGCGAAATAAGGCGCATTTTTTGAAGGCCAGAACCTAAACCCAACCTTTTTTCTGAGAATATTTTCCCGTTTGGCTAAGATATTGTTTCGCGACAAACCAGGCTCGATCGCCATGCCGGAAGTCAGCGGATGTTAGCTGTATACTGCTTAAGAAGGCATTGCTAGGGTGCGTCAGACAAAAAACAGGAAATACCGGAGAAAATGTAGGCCTCTGACGCACAGTCAAACTACAACACTCTCGGACGGCAGACTGCGCCACGCCATCCGTCAGGGTTCAGGAAACAGCAAGAAAATTGCTCCCGAACCCTGAATTTTAGACAGACACCACACACTCGGCAAGATGAAACTGCGTCGAAAAACACTATCAATAGTTGGCATTACCATCGCTGGGCTGACTAGCATTCTATATGCCGCCTCCTCAAGCATCCTTTTGAGCAGCCTTGTCAAAGCAGAAGAACAAGAAGCCACACAAGTTGTCAAGGGAGCGCTCAACGTGTTCGGCCAAACCGCCGATGATTTCAACTTGCGCTTTGCCGACTGGTCAGCCTGGGACGACAACTACGCTTTCATCCAAAACGGTAACAAAGAATTTATCGCCTCCAATTTGATTCCCGAAGGACTGGCTAATGTGAGAGTTAATATAGCCCTATTTGTCAATACTTCGGGCAAAATAGTTTACGGTACGGGTTTCGACAGCCAGAAGGTGAAACTAACCCCTGTTCCAGAAGCATTAAAAAAGCGCATTTCTCTCAGCGACCCGCTGTTGCAGCACCCCAACATCAAAAGCAGCCTCGCTGGTATTCTGCTGCTACCGTCAGGGCCGATACTGATTGCTTCCCGACCAATTGTCACTACAAAAAACACTGGCCCGATTCGAGGCACACTGATATTCGGGCGCAATTTGGATGCTGCGGCAATTGCCAGGATTTCTAAAATTACTCGCTTGCCTCTGATTGTACGCACCGTTAATGAGGCTCAGTTACCTGCTGACTTTGTGGAAGCGCGGGAGAAACTGTCGGGGAAAAAACCGATTTTGGTGCGCCGTGTCAGCGAAGATTTGATGGCAGGTTACGCCCTGATCCGGGATATTTACGATCGACCCGCACTGCTGCTGCGAGTTGATATACCCAGAGAAATCTACCGCCAAGGTCAAATTAGTTTGCTGTACCTGCTGGTGTCTGTAACGTTAGCGGGCATTGGGTTTGTCGGCTGCACTCTGCTGTTGCTAGAGTATTTGGTGCTGTCTCCCTTGAGCGGTTTGGCTTCATCAGTGAACCGTGTCAGCAGCAGCCAAGACCTCTCGATGCGGCTGCAGGTGACGGGCGAAGACGAGTTGTCCGACCTTGCCCATACTATCAATGGAATGCTCGGGGCGATCGCCAGTGCCGAAAACGAACAACTAGAAGAAAAAGCCCGCTACCGAGCCGTAGTCGAGCAAGCTACAGATTGTATTTTCCTGTGGGACGCTCAAACCAAACGGCTTTTAGAAGCCAATACAGCATTTAGAAACTTGCTAGATTACAGCCTGGAAGCAATATCGCAACTGACTATTTACGATATCACCGCCTACTCCCAAGACCTAATTGACAGCAATATCGAGTCCCTGCTGACCGACAAAAAATTCAAAATGGGCGAAGTTCTCTACCAGCGCCGAGACGGTTCCTGCGTGGACGTAGAAGTGAGTGCCAGCGTGATTTCCTACGGAGGCCGCGAGATTATTTGCACTGTTGTCCGCGACATTACCGAGCGCAAACAAGCCGAAGCCGAACTGCGAGCCTCCGAAGAACGCTACAAACTTTTGTTTAGATACAACCCCCATCCCATGTGGGTTTACGACTTAGAAACCCTCGAATTTATAGCCGTCAATCAAGCAGCTATCCACCACTACGGCTACACTCGCGAAGAATTTCTAGACATGACCGTTGCCGACATTTATCCTCCCCAAGAACTACCAAGATGGCTACAAAATATATCCCAAGTAGATGCAGACATTGATTTTGCCAGCCTGTGGCAGCACCAGAAAAAAGACGGCAGAATTATTGACGTAGAAATTACTTCTTATGCCTTGATATTTGATAGCAAAAATGCTGAATTAGTCATGGCTCACGACGTGACCGACCGCTTGCAAGCCGAGGCAGAACTGTACAAGGCCAAGGAAGCAGCAGAAGCAGCTAATTTGGCGAAAAGTCAGTTTTTAGCTAACATGAGCCACGAACTGCGAACTCCTCTAAATGCAATTATCGGCTACAGCGAAATTTTGCAAGAAGAGGCTTTAGATTTGGGCGAAGAAAATTTTATTTCTGACTTAACAAGAATTCATAATGCAGGCAATCATTTACTGGGATTGATTAATGATATTCTGGATTTATCGAAAATAGAAGCCGGTCACGCGGAACTTGAATTGACAACTTTTGACCTGTTCGACGCAGTTCAAGATATCGCCAAAACTGTTCAACCGCTATTTTTACGAAACACTAATCGTTTGAATATTGAGTGCCCTAATGATATTGGCGAATTGCATTCTGATAAAATTAAATTTACTCAAATTTTGTTTAACTTGCTCAGCAACGCCACTAAGTTTACCGAAAAAGGGACAATTACACTCAGCGTCGAAAAAATTAAAAATGATGAGAATAGTTGGGATGCTGAACGGTTTATTTTTAAGTGTACGGATACGGGAATTGGGATAACTCCCGAACAGCTACAAAAGTTATTTCAACCTTTTACACAAGCTGATGCTTCGACTACTCGCAAGTACGGAGGTACGGGTTTGGGTTTGGCAATAGCACAGAAATACTCTGAGATGTTGGGGGGAGAAATTACGGTGAATAGCGAGTTGGGCAAGGGTTCAACTTTTACTCTCATGTTGCCGGCATAGGATATATTTGATATTTGATATGAATTCCGGTTGACTGTTGACGGTTGACTGTTGACGGTTGACGGTTGACGGTTGACGGTTGACTGTTGACTGTTGACTGTTGACGGTTGACCGTTGACTGTTGACGGTTGACTGTTGACTAGAGGGCGAAAAACTAAATGGTTGAGTGTTCTTTTGTTGCGGACACTAAGGAATAAAAATTTAATAATACCATTTTTCTAAAATCGTGCAACACTCTTCGACCCCCCCCTAGCCCCCCCTTGCAAAGGGGGGGGACAAGAACACTGTTGCATTCTTTTTTAAAATTGGTATAACTTAAGCGATTGCTCGTTACCAGGCTCTGCCTGGTAATGCAGGTGCGGAGGCTCTGCCTCCTTTGAGGAAAGCAACTTACAGGAGAGAGGACTGTAGGAGTTGTTTAAGTTATTAAGTTTTCGATCCTAAGACGCACTACGAACCATATTAATATTCAATACCTGCTTGAGCTTTAATCCCTTGTTCCCGAAATGGATGCTTGATTAAAGTCATTTCAGTAACCAAATCTGCCCGTTCAATTAATTCTGGGGGCGCGCCTCTACCTGTTAAAATAACATGAGTTTCTTCGGGTTTTTGTTCTAAGCCGGAGAGAACTTGCTCTACTTGCAAATAACCCAGTTTTAATGCTATATTAACTTCATCTAGCAGCACTAATTTAAATTCGCGATTGCAGATAAAAGTTAAGGCTTTATCCCAGGCTTTTTGAGCTGTTGCGATATCTCGATCGCGGTCTTGCGTGTCCCAGGTAAAACCTTCACCCATTGCATGAAATTCTAGCTGTTTTTCCCACATTTCAAAAACGGCTTTTTCTGCAGGTTCCCAAGCTCCTTTGATAAATTGTACTATGGCGACGCGGTATCCGTGACCGAGCGATCGCACAACCATGCCCAAAGCAGCCGTAGTTTTGCCTTTACCGTTGCCGGTATTGACAATTATCAAACCTTTGTCTTTAGCAGCGTTGGCAATTCGCTGCGCCTGCACTTCTTGGCGGCGCTGCATTTTCTGTTTGTGCTGTTCGGCTGTTAAACCAGTGGTTGTAGTTGTTTCTGTATTGGTTTCCATGAGATTGCTTTTTAACCGCAGATTAACGCAAATAAACGCTGATAGATTCAGGATGTCTAGTTATACCATTTTTCCTGAACATACAAATTTAGGGAATCTTCAAACTATTATCCAGTAAATCATCCCCGATCTAAAATCTAAAATCGTATTACGCCCAGATTGTTTGCAAGTTTAGCACGAAACCGGGCAAAATATCTTCTCCTGAAAGCTCTGCGGGACTTTCCAAAACTTCTGTTGCTTGTCCTTGGCGGTAGATTTCTACTCGGCGGGTTTTACGGTTGATTAACCAGCCTAATTTTACTTGATTTTTCATGTATTCTTGCATTTTGTCTTGAGTATCCTTGAGACTGTCAGTCGGGGACATTAACTCTAAGACAAAATCTGGGGCGATAGGAGGAAATTTTTGTTTTTGTTCGGGAGTCAGTGCATCCCATCTTTCTTTTTTTATCCAAGAGACATCGGGAGAACGATTTGCACCGCTGGGGAGTTTGAAACAAGTTGAAGAATCGAAACAAACTCCCAGTTTAGTTTGTCGGTTCCAAATCACAAAATCTGCATTAATTTCTGAATTGCTGTTTCCGGTTTCTCCTCCTGTGGGTGACATGACGATTATTTCTCCTTTGGCGTTGCGTTCAAATTTGACATCGGGGTTTTCGCGACACAGTTGATAAAATTGGTCGTCGGTGATTTGGGCGATCGCATCAAAATTAATGGTAACTGCTAGCATGGTATTATCTGTTGGTAAATCGGGTGGCATCAGCCGGGAAAATCCGCAAACTAATCCGAATATTGAACAATCAGGATTTGTCTAAGATTTAATTGACTCGCAACCAGCGATAGCCGTAAGCTTGTAAGGGAATACAGGGCGATCCGTCATCGAGAGATTCGTACAGGCGATCGCCAAATAAATCAATAAGATTGGTGTATTCGTTAGATTTGAGAGTAACCGTGCAAGGTTTGTCGGCTAGATTGTGGACGACAAGTAATGTCCTGCCTTCCCAGTGACAGCAGTGGGCAAAAACCCAAGAACAGTCGGTTTCCAAAATTTGCCATTTTCCCCTACCGAACTCAGGACATTGCTTGCGGATGCGGATTGCACGTTCGACCCAGTTAATTAATGAGTTAGGATCGCGCTGCGCTGCGGCGACATTGACTTGTTTATAACTGTATTCTCCGCTGGCGATCGCAGGTTTGGCAAGAGCATCAGTTGCAGCAGTCGAGAAGCCACCATTTGGAGAATCTGACCATTGCATCGCCGTGCGGACGCTGTTTCGACCTTCCAACGAAAGGTCATCTCCCATGCCAATTTCTTCGCCGTAGCGCAGCATTGGTGTACCGGGCAAAGTAAACAGCAAGCTGTAGATTAGTTCGATCCGGCAGCGGTCATTTCCCATCATCGGCGGTAAGCGGCGGCGAATCCCGCGCCCGAAAATTTGCATCCTTTCATCGGGGGCGAATGCGGCAAAAATTTCCTCTCGTTCGGATGAAGAAATGCGGTCTAGTGTCAGTTCATCGTGGTGGCGCACAAAATTCAGCCACTGACAAATATCAGGAATGTCCGGTAAGATTTTTAGTCCATCGCGCAGGGCTGTGGATTCTTGACGCGCTAGGGCCAAAAACAGATATTGGTTCAGCAAAAAGTTGAACAGGACGTGCATTCTGTCGCCCTTATCAAAGTAGACGTGAATGCGATCGGGCGCGACATTTGCTTCTGCCAGCAAAACTGCATCACTCTGACGTGATGACACAAATTCTCTCATTTCTTCCAAGAAACATCGCAGGTCTTCGGTGCTTGTACCTTCGGTGCCAGTTTCTTTAATTAAAAAGGGAACAGCATCAATGCGAAATCCAGACACGCCCAGTTCTAGCCAGAAACCCATAATTTTGCAGATTTCTTCTCGTACCGCCGAATTGGTAATATTCAAATCTGGCTGTTCTTTATAGAAGTGATGCAAATAGTAAGCGTTTGCTTGTTCGTCGTACTCCCAAATACTGTCCTCAGCATCGGGAAACACCAGCAACTCTGGATCAGTTTTGGGTGGATTTTCTGACCACACGTAGTAATTGCGATACTTGGAGTTTTTATCGCTTTTGGATGCCACAAACCAAGGATGCTGATGGGACGTATGATTTACTACTAGATCGATCAGCACGCGAATCCCTCGTTCCTTTGCTTGGTGCATGAACTCGACAAAATCTCCCAGGGTTCCCAGTCGCGGGTCAATGTTGTAGTAATCCATCACATCGTAACCGTTGTCGCGGTTAGGCGAAGGATAAAATGGCAACAACCACAAACAAGTAATTCCCAGTCCTGATAAATAATCTAGCTTGTTGGTAAGTCCCTGAAAGTCCCCTACACCATCCCCGTTCGAGTCCAGGAAGGTTTCAACATCAAGGGAGTAGACAATTGCGTCTTTATACCAGAGGTCTTTCATATTAGTTAGTTAAATTGAGATATTGCGCCTGTGGCAAAAACCGGGTTTTTGAACCAAAAATTAGCATCAAAACCTATATTTATGGTTCAAAAACCCGGTTATAAGTTTATTGAGAATGGTGCAAGATGTCCTATCCTGTCCGCTCGATTAATCATAGTAAGATTCGATCGCGCGTGCGGAATGCGAGTCGTTTGCATTTTACGGACTCCCATTCCGCACGCGCGAACCGTTTTGGTTGTGGTAATCGAGGGGACACGGTCTCAGTTGAATATACCACCATTTGTAAGTCCTGACGGCATAGGAGTTGTGTTTTTTGCTGCCCAACTACTCTTCTACCCAATTGAGTAACCCAAGAGAAGTAACAGCTCCAAAAAAGTGAGCGCCAATCATATTGACGTTTGACATCGTTACAAAAATATCTAGGGAACGAATCACATTTTCTGGCGTATTAGTTGCGAGCGCTTGTGGTTGAGCGAGCGTTTTTGCTAAAACTACACCCACTGTTGCTTCCGAAGCGAGAAACGCGAGCAGTAGCCCTACCAAACTAGAATTTAATCCAATTCGTAAGGCTTGAGTAATATCTTCTTTGCTGGGATAGAACTCGATATCGCCTCCTTGTAAACGTCTGCCTAAAAGTCGATATCTAAAATCCCAAAATATTCTAAAAGCAAGCAATACCACACCAACTATCGCTAAAACTATGCCGAACCCAATACCTGGATTATTGGGTTGCTCGCTCAGGTTGCGGCTCAACATGGCAAGTATTAAAGTAATACCGGAAACTGCACCAAACAATAACTGTACCCAAAAGCTAAATCGACTGAACCAGCGAAAATTCTCGACGAATTTGCTTTGGAGGAGTGGTGGCGATACCGATACGGATTCTGATTGATTCATTATATACACCTTATTGCTGAATTGATAATTATCACAAACGAAACAAGGAAGAGGTTGTTTCGGCCGATAGTCTGGGTGCCGTGCGATCGCTCCTAGACGCATCAATGCCTTTAAACCTTAGTTTTTTACTTACAGCAGATTGCAGGTTTATAGGTACTATCAATATCCCCGTAGGGACACGGCACTGCCGTGTCCCTACAAGAGCTATGTATCTCACATACCTGAAAAGTGCTGTAATCTTCGGGTAACAACCAATGATTTTAGTGCATCAAACTCGGTTTTTCATCATCCCGAAGTGATATCATGTGCGATCGATTACCATAGCAAGAATAGTTCGTAATGCGGACGACCGTCCTCCGTTTAAGCTCAAACTAAAGTCCGCACTACGAATCGCGTGCGATCGCACGCGATATGAACGAGCTATTAGACTTCTGCTTTAAAAACCTGTAAAGAACAGGCTATTTGAGCCTGTTCCCCAAGAGTTATTTGAGAGCTCTATTCCTCAATCAGGAATGTCTGAGGGATACACGCCTGTAGCAACTAGCACGGGTTTGTTGGTATACTCGGCTTCTAGCTTCTGCTTTAAGGTCAAATCCCATTGCAAATCCTATTCGCGATCGAGTTCAGCGATAACGAACTGACGCAGTACACCGGTTACGGCAACTTTCTCCCCTTCTTTCACGCTTGTTTTTGGAACGGTGTGTATCACTAACAAATCTTCTCCGCCAATTAATTTGTTTTCATCCAATGTGAACGAGTTGGGACTTTTGATGCTGTCAACTTTACCACTTACCGCTAGGGTTTTGCCATAGTATTTTTGGGGATTTGAGGTGAGTTCTCCTGGTGTGGGGGCTAGGGCCATCGATTGTGCAACGATCGCGGGTTTATTTTCGTAATCGGCGTACTGATTTGGCTGTAAGCTTAATTTGTACTCGCGCTCAATATCTGCAAGCACAAAGTTGCGAACAGTTCCCGTTACTTGAATATCTTGACCCGATTCAGCCGGCAGTGCAAAAGGCTTACCTGTGGCATTGACAACCAAAATCGGTTGGCTGCAAAAAAACTTTTGATCGCTAATTGTAAAAGTCGATGGGCTTAATTTATTGATCGGTTTACTTCTGACTGTCACAGTTTTACCGAGGAGTTCTGCTGTTCTATCGACCACATTCTCAGTTGTCGTCGCAACCGTTCCGGGCGTTGCAGGTGCAGGTGCCGTAGCTTCCCGCTGTGGGGTAGAACAAGCCGGAATTTGCACTGCATTTGGGATAGTCAAAGTAGCTCTAGAATACGGAGTTCCTCGCAGGACAAAAGAAAGTTCAGTTCCCGACTCTAATCGCTGTACTGGATACGCCGTAAAACTGTCGATATCCGAGGATACTCTGCTTTAAGCAACTTGGAGAGAGGGTTTTGGACTAGCTTTTACCATTTCTGGCAAACAAATAGTAGCACTCAACAGAGTCAGTGCAATTGTGGTTGACAATGATTTTATTTTCATAAAATTCTCCTAAATCGAAACAACAAACCTCTTTATACTAATAAAATTTAATGAAAAAAAATTAGCAAAAGATTGATTTTTTATGTTCTACATTTCAAAACCTTGCTTGTATACCCATTTAACCTAAAATCTCCCCGCCTTGCCATCGGTCTGAGGCCCTAAGAAAATATCCATCTGATGAAAGGCGATCGACCAAAAATTGATCGTGTTGCTTTGCGTTAAGCGCGATATGTCGATCGGACTATTGACGACAAATGCACCGGGCGCGTCCATTCTTGCAATGCCCACAAGCTAGTTAGGGCAGCTATTCCAGAACCCAAACTATCCATAATCAAATCGATAATCGTATCATCTAGACTGCAAATCACTTCGCTAAAAAGAACCATAGCAGCCGTCGATTCGGTAATTTCCTACAAAGCACCGCAATTCCCAAACTGGTGATTGTTAGCAAGTACAGCAGTTGGCGATCGCCAAAAATAGTCAGCATTCAACTGTAGGCTAAAAAACTCAATGCTAAAGTCACAGCAAAAATTGTGAAAGCATGAACAATTTCATCATAATGCCCGGCTGATAAAATAGTCCCCAAACCCAGCCTCCAGCATTGAGTAAAGTAGCAAACACAAACAGGAGATCAAACAGCGCTAGTAAGAGATTTTTCATCACTACAAACACCACGGATGCTACTAAAAATAATGCTAGCGCCAAGGCATTTTGCCAAGTTCCCTGACTGACAGCAGCTATTATTGCTATGGTGAATAAGGCCTGCCAAAGCTGCAACTCGATAGCCGCGCCAATTTGTAATTATCATGACTATCTTTCCGTCTTAACAGAAAAATTTTTATTAATTTTGTTGGAAGCGAGCAGTTTATCAGTGCAGAATTTGTCGGTAACGAGCTTGAACTAATGAGTAGATGCCATAGGAAATCAAACCCAAAGCCACTAAACCGAGAATCCACGGGCCAAACGGATGTTGTTCCAGGGAGGCCAGCACCTCACGAAATCCTTTAGCTTGACTGGCATCTGATTGCTTCGCAGCTTGAATTAAGAAAAAGCCGATGATAGTGAAGACAATGCCACGAGCCGCAATCCCCAGTCTACCCAGTCGCACGGCCCAAGTTTGCTCGTTGTTACTCATTTCATGAAGTTTGAATTGCTGGCGGAATTTTCCCTTAAATGCTTTATAAAGGTAAGAGAAACCCACACCGATCGTCATTGCTCCCCCCAGCCCTACCAGCCATTGACCAAAAGGTTGAGATAAAAATAAAGCTGTCCAATCTTGAGTTGAATTACCGCTGCTACCACCACCAGAACCGATTATTAATTTGACAGCCGTCACCGCCAAACCTGCATAAGCTAACCCACTAAAAGCGTAGCCAATGCGCGTCGCAATTCGCTTGGCATCCATTTTTTCGCCAGCGTGTTCTGGATCGAGAACCGTTTGAGCAATCCGCAAAAGGACGTACCCAATAATACCAATTGTCACCAAAAATAGCAGGAATTTTCCGAAGGGTTGGGAGACAATTGTTGCTAATGCACCCTTAGTATCGGTTGTTTTACCACTAGATCCAAAAGCAGCTTGTGCGGCAAGAAAACCGATGATAAAGTAAACTAAGCCTTTGGCGGCATATCCGAGTCTTGCCAGTCGCTCGAACCAGGGTTGAGAACTTGCGCGTCGGACAGGTTCTGTGATGCTATCGGTGGGTGAGTTGCGCCGTGTCATATTTTTCTACAATTTGGAATTAGTTGGGTATTCCAGCCGCCTATTCATAAATTTATTGCGATCGCGCAGCGTGCCGGAGGCAGATTGCTCGCCTATTTTTGGTTAGTAAGAGGACAAGCAAAAAAGGGAAATTCTGAGTAAAAAAGGTTTTTTTAAGGCAGATATAGTATTTGTATCTATTCCACTATAATTTTCTCCTGTTCAGAGAGTTTTGGCATCCCTCCAGGTAGGTAAATCAGTCAGGGCGATCGCCATCAAATAGCCTCTGTGGAGGATTAGCCCAGGATGGGATTGGCTCGGTACCGGCGATCGCCCCGTACTTTTTAGTTAGTCGAATTAGGCGCGCGATCTATCTGAGGTACGAGAAGTTTTAAATTGAATGTACGGGGAATATATCTTAAGTAAGATTTGAGGAAATCTGCTGGAATTCTGCACAATCTTTCCCATACATAGGTATGCTGTAAAAAATAGATTTCTCCAAAAAATATTTTAAAAGACAGAGGGGACGGCTATCCCACAAGAGTTATCAGAGAAGTTTCATGAAAATTGCGCTGTCCAACTTGAGAACCTGGTTAAGCCCGATCGCGATCGCAGTTGTCTTTGGTTTAATCTCAGATATTGCACCGTTCCTGTAGAACCTGTAGGAGGGATTTATGTTGTGGGTTTAGGAGAGTGGATCGGTTTTTTGGCTTTGATAGTCTCGCTCTATATTTTGTGGAAAATTAGAGCGGTCATTTTATTGTTTTTTACTGCCGTAATTTTAGCGATCGCTCTCAACCGTTTAGTGCGAAGATTGCAGCAGTCTGGTGCTAGGCGCGAACTGGCGATCGCTTTAACAGTTGGCATTGTACTGGCGATCTCATCTGTTTTTATTTTCCTGATATTCACGCGCCTCAGCTCTCAATTTGAACAGCTAACTCAACTTATCCCGCTAGGGATAGAAAAACTGCGATTGTGGATCGACTGGTTGCAAGCAAAAGTGCCGGAACTGGCCTTAAATAATATTCCCAATCTTGATAATTTAAGCCAACAACTCCAAACCCTTTCTCAGTGGATAATTTCCCATATCTATCTATTTTTATCCAACTCCCTCAGTTTAGTAATTAATTTCTTGTTAATTACCGTTTTGACAATTATGCTTGTGGTAAATCCCGTGCCGTACCGCCAAGTAATAATCAGGCTGTTTCCCGCTTTTTACCGCCACCGAGTCGATGAAATTCTGACTGAATGTGAAAAAAATTTAATGGGCTGGTTGACAGGAATTGCATTCAGCATGAGTTTTATTGGGATTGCGAGCACTGTGGGTCTGTTTCTCTTGCAAGTGCAACTGCCTTTGGTTAACGGATTTTTAGTTAGCATTTTTATTAGCTTTAATTCCTTATGTTGGCGCGATTTTGAGTGTCGTTCCACCCATGTTGCTAGCCTTGTTATATTCTCTAGAAAAAGCAGGTGCCGTATTGTTACTTTATTTTGCAATTCAACAAATAGAAGGCAACTTTATTACACCTATGATCGTGGAAAAACAAGTGTCCCTGCTCCCGGCATACACCTTAGCTTTGTTGGGAGCATTTGGTTCTTTATTGGGGTTTTTAGGATTATTGCTAGCGCTTCCAATCCTAATTGTTGCTCAAACTTGGGTTAAAGAAGTTGTAATCAAAGATATATTAGATCGCTGGGAAACCGCTCCCTCCCGGAAACCCTGAAATGATATTATGTTATACTAATACCAATTTCATAAAGTAGCGCTAGATATTACCCTCCCAACCCCCCTTATTAAGGGGAGGGCTAAGACTTCATATCAAATCCGGTAGCATCAGAATGATTCAGATATATATTCTCGGACTCTGTGTACTCTGTGTTCTAATAAGGTTAAATGATTCCGATGCAAGCTGAAACGATATCATCCATAGCACATCTTTACAAAAATGGTATAAATTCGGGTTTGGGATATTCTTTACGAACCAGTCGGCGCAGGCCGACATCGTTTTTGTAGACGCGGTTTCAACCGCCCAATCATCTTGAAAGTCCTGATTTTAATTATCCGGTTTCCTACACCCTTTTGATATGTATAGCAATCCTAAATCATTTGTGAATTTCTTACTTCCTCCCCTTAATAAGGGGAGGGTTGGGG
>NZ_JADEWT010000013.1 GCF_015207505.1 Tychonema sp. LEGE 06208 | reverse complement strand
ATCGGGCCCCAACGCCCCATCCAGCCCCGACAAAGCAGCAGCCGTCCAGTCCCATCCCGACAAAGTAGCAGCCGTCCAGTTGCATCCCCGCGCCCCATAGATTTCTGGGAAAAGTCGGTATCAATTCTTAAAATTATCTACGTTTATCTGCGTTCCTCTGCCTTATATCTGCGGTCTCTTTATCGAGAGAAGATGGATGCCAGAAGTTTAACCCAATCCCCACCCCAAAGCAGCCAGCGTCCAGTCAGGCGCAGACAAAGCAGCCAGCCTCCCGTCCAATCTCGTCGCCGAGTCAGGACGAAATTTTCTCGATTAAAATACGGTAACATCCTGTGCTTAGTTGCTGGGGCGATCGCGCTTTTTTGGATTGTCACAATACCCTTCAGAATTCGCCGTCCCCCAGAACCGCCAGTCATTTTGACTCAAGAACCCCTCTCGCCGCCGATAATTCAAACACCGGAAAGTTTAGTCGATCGTCAAAGCGAGCCTACCTTCAGCTACAACATCAAAACACCTCCTAATTTAACTTACTCTCAAGAATTGCAAGGGATTGTTGATGAAGCTGTGAAGATTGCGACCAGCAAAGGACTGCCTGCAGACAAGCTATCAATTAGCTTAATTGATGTTAGCAATCCCCAAACCCACAGCATTGCCGGATATCAAAATCAAAGTCTCAGATTTCCCGCTAGCGTTGCCAAGTTATTTTGGATGGCAGCCTTTTACTCAGCCACCGAAAAAGGCATAATTACGCAAAAAGAATCAACGTTCAAAAACGACCTAGAACAAATGATTGGTTTCTCCAACAACGATGCCGCCAGCCGGATTTTAGACAAAATCACTGATACAAAATCAGGAGTCCGGCTCGCAGGAGAAGAGTTGCAAACATGGCTGCAAAAACGCACGCAAATTAATTCATTTTTCCAGTCAGCCGGCTACAATGATATTCGTATAAGCACCAAAAATTATCCCATACACTATTTGCATCAAGAAGGCCCTATCGGTCGTGACTTGCAATTGCGGGGCGATGCTTCCCAGCCAATTCGCAATCAAGTAACTAGCGATCAAGCCGCCAGATTAATATATGAAATCTATACTAGGCAAGCTGTTTCCAGCATCGCCAGCCGCAAAATGGCTTACTTGCTGACGAGAGATTTAGACCCCAAGGCCTGGAAAAATGACCCTACCAACTCGATCAAAGGATTTCTGGGCGAGTCTTTACCAACTAAGATTTATTTTGGTTCCAAGGTTGGCTATACTTCCAAATCCCGCAGCGAAGTGGCATTTGTCAGGACTTTGGACGATCGCGCGATTTATATCTTAGCTGTTTTTGCTGACGATCCCGCTTATTCCAGAGACGAAACAGCATTTCCGGCCATTTCGCGATACGTGTTCGATCGGCTCAACGCTCGCGAGATCAAAAGTTCCCAGTGATCTGATGTGGGGCGATCGAACAACCACAATAAAATTGGTTTGCAGTCAGGACTTTAGTTTTTTGATTCAGAAACACTGAAGTCCTCACTACAAACATAATTCATTGGTTCGTAGTGAGGACTTTACTCCTTCTGAATCAACCATTGTACAAACAATTTAACTGGGGCGAAAGGATTCGAACCTCTGAATGGCTGGACCAAAACCAGCTGCCTTACCACTTGGCGACGCCCCAACGTCTTAACCTTCATCATATTAGCATTCAAACACCTAAATCTGTCAAGCATTTTGACAGTAAAATCTCAAAAATATTTTTTAAACCGATCGCCCGCCAGTTTTTTGTTTGACCGGTGCGGGGCGATACAGCGGGACTTAAATCCAGAAATCTGCTCCCTGTAAGGGTTCCGAGATACACTTCAAACTGCCACCCTGCTGTTCCACCACAATCTGGTAACTGATAGACAAGCCTAGTCCCGTACCCTGCCCCATCGGGGTTAGTGGTAAAGAAAGGGTCAAACAAGCGGGATTTAGCTTTTTGGGTCAATCTCTGTCCGCTGTCGCGAATCCGAATCACCACAAATTTGCCGTTAGCGGAGCCCGCCCCTACGGGGGCTGCGCCAACGAAGAGGATCGACTTTCCAAACTCAGCATTCTCCCACTCTCCGGCCACCAGCGCCGTCGAGATGGCGACGTCTTGGGCGCGGGCCGATTTTCCCAAGAGTCGATCGCATTCCCCCAAATAGTCATAAATACTTGGTTGAGAGCTCCGGGATAGCACTCTACCTTCGGCAAGTCGCCCCAGTCTTTAATTACCTCAATTCCCGGTATCAGCCCGTTGGACTTCAAGCCGCCCTGCAAAATCAGCAGCCTGCTGTCAACCCCTTCGTGAATGTCCACCGGCTTCAATACCGGCCCTTGCAAAACAAGCTCTGTATTTTGTGTCGGGAGACTGTTGGCACAAGTCGCGTGCAGCCTGCTTGCGCCCAACTCAGAGCAACCCCTTGACTGAAATTGAAACTTTTGAGTTATGGAATTAGGACACCGCAGATCTAAATACGATACAAATTATATTTCGACTTGACTGTGCTTTTTAATACTCCGGCTGGGTGAATCTAAGAGCCTCCCCAGGGAAAAAACACGCTTCACCCATACATCGCGGATAGCAGTTTACAGAGAATTTTTGAATAAGTCAGTCCTAGAGGCAGGCGAGGCACAAAACCCGGGTTTTTTTCCTCAAGCATCTCTGGGATGAGCAACGATTTTCCAAGAAACCGGATTTTTTGGAGCAAGTTCTCTAAATTTAAGTGTATTTTAAGGGACTTGTCTAATCCTGCGTAGGAGGCTTGCTGGTAGATTAAAATAATCAATTTGTGCCACAATACCAGTGCGGTTTACGAGTCTGTGCCACAGACTACTCAATTACAGTGAGAAAATGAAGTACAAAAGATTGCCAAAATGTTAAACTTTGTAACGATAGTTGGTCAAACTCGACCGTCGAGGGTTTTAGCATTGAGATGGAGATTTTGCAAGTGTTGTAATAGGCGCTCGACTTTTCTAGCCATCCCTGTTTTCGAGCCCTTCGACATGGCGAAAATTATGTTTTCTCTTTTCAAAAGTTATAAATAAACCGGGAGAAGAATATGTCTGCAACTAGCATTCAAATACCAACTATTTTGGCAGTTGATGATAGCGTAGTAATGCAAGGACTGGTCAAACAAGCCTTAAGCAAAGAGTTTCGAGTTCTCGTGACAGACAATGCAGTCGATGCTTTATCAACGATTTATCACGAACAAATTTCTGTTTTGTTGCTCGATGTTTCGATGCCTGGTATTGACGGATTGGAACTCTGTCGCACAGTACGAAGCTTACCTCAATTTCAAAATTTGCCGATCGTAATGCTGACAGCCAGAGATGGAGCCTTTGATAAGGTGCAGGGTCGTTTGGCGGGAGCAACCGAGTATTTAACTAAGCCCTTTGATGCTGAAAAGTTGCGCGAAGTTATTGGTAAGTTTATCACTCTCAAATCATAAAAGAAGATGGGCGCGGTTTCAACCGCCGTCTCCTTCTATAGCAGTTAGATCTCTCATATGAGGTATTGACAGATCGATCGCTCAATCCCTCAATCCCCCAATTCCTCAATCTAAAATGTCAACTCCTCACCACGCTTGAAAAAGGCTATATATTTTCCCTAAGTGCTAAACTTTTAACTTAGCCAACAGCAGGGGAGCGATCGCGCTGATGGGTAAAACGTGCTGAGCTGCACCAAGGGCGATCGCCTCTTTCGGCATTCCAAAAACCACGCAACTGTCTCGATCTTGAGCAATTGTCAAGCCTCCTACTCGCGCGATCGCCAGCATACCCTCAGCACCGTCTCTACCCATTCCTGTTAGCAAAACACCAGCAGCCCCCCTACCATAAAAATTAGCAACTGACTTAAAAGTTACCGTTACAGATGGGCAGTGTCCCCCTTCACCACCACCTTCCGAATAAATAAATCGCCCTTGAGAATCCAATTCTAAATGACGCTTTTCAGGCGGAAAATAAATAATCCCAGCTTGCGGTAATTCCCGCAAACCAGCTATTCTCACCGGCAGTTTTGATTCACAACCCAACCAGTTAACCAATCCCTGCAAAAATCCTTCACTGATATGCTGGATGCAAATTACCGGCACTGGCAAATTAGCTGGAAACTGCGAAATAATCGACTGCAGCGCTTGCGGCCCGCCTGTAGACGCGCCTACAGCCAATAATTTAATAGTATGAGGCTTAAGATTTTCCCTGGATAATTGGTAATTGTGCGCTGATAATTGATTAATTTTTGGGCTGGGGCGATCGCTTGTTTCGATTCCTCCCAGCCTTTGATGCCGCGTAAATACTTTAACTCCCGACAAAACTTTAACTTTAGCAATTAATTCATTCGCGAGACGAGCGTAATCTGATGCCAACCCGCCAATCGGTTTGGGGAAAACATCTAATGCACCTGCTTCCATAAGTTCAAATACATTTTGAGTATCGCTTGCTTGTACAGAAGCACTAATTATTAAAATCGGTCGCGGGTATTTTTTCATCACTTCCTGCGTGAATTCTAACCCGTTCATTTTTGCCATATTAAAATCCGTACAGATAACGTCCGGCTGAAGTTTCGGAATTAATTCTAGTGCTTCTAACCCGTTGCAAGCGGTTCCTACAACTTGGATTTCTGGCGAAGCATCCAAAATGCGCTTGAGGACAATCGTAGCTACTGGGGAATCTTCTACTAACAATACTTTTATGACCGAAGACATGAATTTTTTAAGTAATTGGGAATGGATAATTGGGAATTGGGCGAGCGCGAAGCGGAGGGATTGGGAATTGGGAATGGATAATTGGGAATTGGGCGAGCGCGAAGCGGAGGGATTGGGAATTGGTAGCCGTCTCTCCCACTCTCCCACTCTCCCACTCTCCCCCTCTTCCTTCCCCTTCCCCTTCCCCTTCTTCTACAATTAAACTAACCTTTTCAAGGTTTCAATCAATACATCTTGATTGAACGTACCTTTAGGAATATAAGCATTAGCCCCGGCATCAGCCCCTCTTTTTCGATCTTCATCCGATGCCAAAGATGTTACCAAAATAATCGGCAACTCATTGTATTCTTTTTGCTCGCGAATTTTAACAGTAAGTCCTAAGCCATCCAAATTTGGCATTTGTATATCTGAAATCAGAGCATCAAAGTAGCGAGTTTTTAATTTATTGAAAGCATCCATTCCGTCTACGGCTGTCACCACTTCATAACCTGCACCTTCGAGGATGCGCTTTTCTTGAGTGCGGGTAGCGATCGAATCTTCTGCTAAAAGTATAACTTGTTTGCGGCTGACTGTCTCAACGGGCGATCGCCCGCCAGAAACCTCACGCGACGAAACTTGTTTGCGTACAGATTTTATCAAATCATGAGGATTGAGTACCATACAAACTTCCCCCGTTCCGAGAATCGTTGCACCTGAAACATTTCGCACCCGTTTCAACAATTGACTTTGAGGTTTAATCACCACATCCTGTGCGTCAATCAAAGTATCTATAAATAATCCCAATCTTTCCTCCCCAACTTTCAGGACAATACAAGACATTTTTTGAGAATTTGAAGTCAGGGATTCTCCCTCTATTTTCCTGTTGAGTTCTTTCCAACTTTCCTCTCTCCACTCCTGATTTTGAGGCAGCCATTCTCCCTTGCTTAATTCTAATAAATCTGCCAAATACGCAACTGATAGCGGCTGACCATCGACAAGTATAGTTGCTTTCCCTTCTAAAGGAAAAATATCAGAATTAGCCACCATTATTCCCGTATCAACAAACTCAATAGGCAGCGCATAAGCAACACCTTCAACAGCTATAATTAATACATTGGCAGTAGCTATAGATGTGCCGATCCTTAGCCGAAAAATACATCCTTTTCCTGGTACAGATTCAACTTGAATACTGCCTTTTAGTGATTCAACATTAGTCCGAACTACATCTAAACCAACCCCCCGGCCAGAGACTTCAGTAACAAATGTTCTGGTGGAAAAACCCGGAGCAAAAATCAACGATTGAATTTGGCTTTCTGTCATGAGGGCGAGTGCTTCCGGCGTGCAGACGTTGCGTTTGACAGCAGTTTGTTTAATGCGATCGAGATTCAGCCCCTGGCCATCATCAGCAACTTCAATGATAATATTACTAGCAGTCTGGTAGCCTTTAATTCGGAGAGTAGCCACGGGAGGTTTGCCGAGCCTTTCGCGTTCGGCGGTAGTCTCGATGCCGTGGTCGATCGCATTCCGAATCAGGTGCATCAAAGGGTCTTTCAGTTCTTCTAAAATGCGTTTATCAGCTAAAGTTTTCCCCCCTTCAATGACTAATGCAACTTCTTTTTCTTCCTGCTTCGCCAAGTCTCTAACCGCTCGGGGAAATATATTAAAAATAGTAGACAAAGGCAGCAGTCTAAGAGTGCGAATTCCTGAGCTTAATTCCTCCGTAATTAATTCGAGTCTAGCCGTATCTTCATCAACTAGATTATTCAAGCGATTTACTAAAGTTCCCAGATGTTCTAAATGTTCTTCAGTCCGCTGGTAATATTTCTGAAACTGCATGACTATCGAGTTTTGTTCAGACCCGGTTTTCTCAGTTTCTATTTGATGATAAGCCAACGGATTTATAAAAGCTTCTCGGCTCCAATCTTCCCACAAAGTTGTGATTTTTTCGAGTTCAGCAAGTCGGTGTACTAACCGAGTTTTCGTAACAGTTAGTTCCCCTACTTGAGTCATTAAATCGTCTAAACTTTTGGTAGCAACGCGAATTGTTTCGATGCGGTAAGACGAACTAAAAGAACCATTGTTAACAGTCGGTTCGGAATCCGATGTAGCAGCGGAGCCAGAAGCGGCAGGCAATTTTTGAGATTTCGACAGCAATTCTCGCTCCGATTGTACCGTCAAAAAAGAGAAATTACGATCTAAATTAGTGGCTAAAGAAGTTTCATTGTTTGTTTCTGGTGGTATATTTTCCGAATTAGTAAATTGCGTTTTTACTAATTCTTGTTCTGGTACTTGTGAAGATGATGGTTCTGCTGTCGGGGCGGCGGGCTGGGGATTGCTAGAAGCACCCATCATGCTAGCGAGCACGTAAAATGTATTGACGCCGGAATCTTGACCCGTGACGGCTTCGTTAACGAGTTGGCGAAGCGCCTCTAAACCTTGGGAAAGTCGATCGCTAAGCTCTGGATTTAGTTGAGTTTCTCCCCGCTTGATACCTCCCAAAATATGCTCTATTTGATGAGCTAAAGATGCTACATTTTTTACGCCCAACATCCCAGCATCACCTTTAAGAGAATGGGTTTCCCGCAGCAATTCTTCTAACTTAGCTAAGTCCCCTGGATGTTGTTCCAAGTACAGAAATCCATCGTCTAGTTTCTGCAAGTGTTCTTGACTAGCAATTTTAAATACATCTCGTAGTTCTCGATCTTCTATCATATATATCTTTGGGTAATCGGTAATCGCTAATTGGTAATCGCTAATTGGTAATCGCTAATTCTTCGGGAGCATCTCAGTTTTGCAAAAAGCATTTTTTTATCATAGTGCGAGTTTAATATCTCGCGTATTGTACAAATCGCGAGCGGGGAGGCTCGCACTGTAAATGCAAAACTGAAATGCGCCCAATTTTTCATTAAATCCATTAAATCCATTAAATCCCGTACACCCCTCGTTTCCGAACATACTTCTGACACCACAGACTTGAAATTTAATGCAGCTTCGGGTTTTTGAGTGCCGATTTTGACTTGAGTAATGCCGCTGACTGTTTGAAAAGCGGCTTGGTTGAGAGAATTCATGGCATCACCTACTTGCTGAATAGCGATCGCCTGCTGTTTAATATTAAAAGAAATTTGTTGATTGCTAGTAAACACCAGATTGCAAGCTTCCCAAACCCCCGTAAAAGCTTCTGCCATATCTCGTACTGTTTTCACCCCTGTCATATCAAATCCTGTCTTCATCGGAATAGTAAATTCAGGCGTTGACTGTTGACTGTTGACTGTTGACTGTTGACTGTTGACTGTTGATTGTTAACATCAGGTATGAATGCAACCGGAATTGATATTACTGCCGTTTTGGCTCCCTCTTCTGTTGCTTTCACAGTCGAGTAGATCGCACGTTTAATCTCTGGAATAATACCATTCATCTTTTGTGCCACTTCTTGACTTTCATCTGCTAACTTGCGAATTTCCCTTGCTACCAACGCCAAACCTTTACCGTACTCACCGGCTCTGACTGCTTCCACGGCGGCGTTGAGAGCCAGGATATTCCTATGGCTGGCTAAATCGCTAACCAAACTTGCTAAGGTCAAGATATTGCCAATCTGACTTGTACTGTCATCAGGGGGAAAAGAGGCTTACAGTTACATCTTTTTGTGAAGCTATCAGAACTAATCGCTATTCTTAAACAACTGCTTTTAGATCTAAAGCAGCTTCATTCAATTTTTGAGTACCGACTTTAGTTTGAGTGATACCGGAAGCCGTTTGTGCCGCTGCTTGGTTGAGTGAGTTCATAGCTTCCACCACTTGCTCGATCGCGATTGCTTGCTGTTTGGCGTTCAGCGAAATTTGCTGAGAGGTCAAAACCACATTGTTAATTGCATCAGCCACTCCAGCAAAGGCTGCTGCAGTTTCTGAGGCAATATTTACACCAAATTCTACAGTTTTAGTTCCTTCATCTGTCACCATTACTGTTGAGTTAATCGCCTTTTGAATATCAGCAACTAAGAGATTAATTTGCGTAGCAGATTTTTTACTGCGATCGGCAAGTTTGCGAATTTCTGACGCGACAACGCCAAATCCCTTGCCGTGTTCGCCCGCCCGCACTGCCTCCACGGCAGCATTAAGCGCTAACATATTAGTCTGATTTGCCAAATCGCTAACGACAGTTGAGATATTGCCAATGCGATCGGTTTGCTCGCTCAACTGCATAATTTGCCCTTGCATATCCTGCACTTTTGTTTTCAGCGTTGCCATTGCTTCTAAAGTTTGTTCAACAGCTTTTGTACCTGTTCCAGCTAAATTTAAAGCTTGTATTGCTTGAGATGCGGCAGTTTCTATCTGCTGTGAAGTCGCGCGAGAAGATGCGCCCAATTCGTCCATTGTCGTAGTAGTTTGATTGACTGAAGCTGCTTGCTGGCTTGCCATGCGTTCCTGTTCTTCAACTGTTGCTGCAATCTCAGTGGAAGAAGTAGCGATCGAACTAATTGCGCGATCGATAGTTCCGACAATTCCTGACGAAATTAGCCAAGCTATGCCCGCACCAAACAGCATTAAAAGCACCGAAGCAACCAGCAGCGTCGATATCAAAAAGTGTAAAGCTTCCTTTGTCATCTGCGTTTTTTCCTTAATTATATTTAATTCTGCTTCCCGAAATACCTGGTTCACTTCCACAAATTCATTCACAAAATTTGTGTACTTGCCTGTATTAAATAGAGCGATGGCTTTCTCTTTTTGATTTTGCTGCAATAAGCGAACAATTTCGTTAGAACCATCATAATATTCGTTGACTAGCTCTCGCATCCTATACAAACGGGTTTTCTGTGAGGGATCTTTAACGATCTGCTCTACATTATTCGCCGACTGGCGAGCTAATTCTGCACCTGCTTGAAAATCCTTTAAAAACTGCTGATTTTTATTAATTATATACCCGCGCATCCCCCGTACCATTTGCTCCGCACCTGCGGATATTTTACTGGTTTCTCCGATTACTTGCTCTACTCTTTCTGTTTCTTGGAAAGTGTTAAATACCTGATTGGTAGTAGCGATAACTACTACGGGAAACCCTAAGTATATAGTTGCTGGCACTAGATATCCGAGCAGTATCTTGTTTCTAATGTTTAAATTGTTAATTTTAGCAAACATCTTTTTTCCTGAATTTAAGATGGGATTTCTGTTGGTAATATTGTGACGCTGCGCTCTTCGTTAGGAATACCGCCTTAACAACAGAAATCAGCCGGCCACTTCTGGACTCGATGCCGTGCAGTGACACTAACAAATAATATCATAGCAAATTCCGTTTTATTGCTATAGCGGTTCTTAATTTTTGTGAGGTATGAGGGCGAGTAATTACATGGCTTACACCAAAAGGTCAATCAACCGGGTTTTTAACCGAGATTGAGGATTTTTGGGGAGTATTTGGGTGATAAAATTAGCTCTATGGCAACCTATATATAATTTCTCAATTACCAATTACGAAAAATCCCAGTGTATGGCACTTGTGCTGAGAAAGGCTATATCTTTTCTTGAATTTCCGGTGGCGCGGAGTTTCTTGGTGCCGGCGCAATTCCGATGGGCTGATAAAATCTTTTTTCAAACCTCCTCATCAACAACAATTCCCCCTTGTTTGAGGAGTTTATGTAAGTTGAGAACAGCGATGATTTTTTCTTTGTAAATAGTAGTACCGAGCAGATATTCGCGGTTTTCCGAAGTTATTGCAGCAGGAATAGTCGCAAGCTCTGCCACATTCAAATATATAATATTTAAGATTTCATCAACAATTATACCTGCAACCAAATCTTCAATTTCAACAACGATCGCCTTAGATAGAGATTTTGTATCCGCCGACATATTTAAAACATTCCGAATATCCACTAGCGTCAGAATCTCGCCCCGCAAATTCATATTTCCAATAATGCGATCGGGAGTGCAAGGAACCGGAGTTACTTGGCGAATGTCAGTAAATTCACGCACTACCTCTAGATTAATACCAAAATATTCGTCGTTTAAGAGAACCACCGCCAGCGACAGATTAATTGCTTCAGAATTTTTGCGATCGCCCAAGAGCCTCAAATTATCAGCTCGCTCTCGAAAAATTGCCTTTTCTTCCGGCATAGCATTGGGACAAAAAACGCGAGGCTGGCTCAAAAATTTAGCATTTTCCGCTAATAATTTTGGATCTATTTCTAAGTGCAAATTTTGGCTCTCTACCTTGCCAGCTAACGCCCCAGAGCCTGCAATGCTTGCAGAAAAGGGAATTTCTGCCTCTGTTTTGTCGGGAGAATATCGAATTAGGCGATCGAGATTGAGCAGCATAATCATATCGGCCCCGCAGCGAGCAAATCCAGCTACAAAATGATGCGACGCCTCTGAGTTGTCTCGCCCGTAAGATAGCTGCGGAGTTATTGCATCTTCCGGGATCTGCTTAACTTCGGTAACTTCATTAACAATGATGGCAACTCGAACTTCTTGCCATTCTATAACGATCGCACTATCTGTCAAACAATACTCGTGCCACAGATACCCAAAACGAAGATTTAGATCCATCACCGGCAGAATAGATCCCCTGAGATCGATCGCCCCAACAATATCTGGAGGCGCTTCGGCGATGGGTGTCAGCTCCGGTAGAAAGAAAATTTCCCGAACGCAGGCGACTTCTACACCCCAGAGCAAACCGTTCTGTTTAAATATAAGATACGGCTTAGTTTCCATATTGATTGTGACACTTTATTGACTGGGACTTGGGAAAAACACATGGTTTATGCGATCGTATTAGGTTGGGTAGCGAGGTACTTACAAAAAAAATTAGTTTGTAAATTCTCCCGGCGCGTCAGTTTTGTTAGCTGTACAATTTTACCATTTTTTTTTGAACATCCATCAATACTTGACTCGCTGTCATTTTTCCCTGCTGCTCTATCGGAGTATTCGGCGGTAGTTTTTTGAGAATTTCGCAGGATGAGTTGTACATTTTAATAGCTATATTTAGCTTACCTTCTTGAATGTATATATTTCCGAGTTCGAGATAAGCTGAAACAAAAGATGGGCAAAGATAAATGATTTTTCTCAAAATAATTTTAGCGGTTTCCAAATCTCCCTGTTCTTCAGCAATCTGCGCTTGTAAACAATAAGGAAATACTGACATAGAATCTACTTTGCTAGCTTGCTTGCAGTGTTCGATCGCCTGAGAATAATTACCTAAATTTGCATAAATTTGCGCCAACAAATAATCAGCATCAAAGGTCTGATATTGTAGAGATAACGCCTTTTCTGCCCGCTCAATTGCTTCAGTATAATCTTTATTTTTAAAGCATTGTTTAGCTTCTTTGATTAGCATTAAATAAGTTTCTGGCGGCGTTTTTGTGATTAAGTTATCATTTAATAATGACCCATCCTTGCCCGCACAATGTCCCTCGACATAGCGACTTTGCAGGATTTTTTCCAACGGAGTATCTGCTGTTAACAGCGACCCGATATCTGTAAAATTGCCGTTAGCAAAACTAGCTAGCACCGTTTTCGCTAACGGCAACTGACGGCTGTCGCTACCAACTTCCGCTCCCTTTCCCGATTCCCCAGAGGCTGATTTTACCTGGGATGCTGGTGCAATCAAAGACTCTATTTTACCTGGTTCATCCCCTAGAACATTCTTGGCTTGATAAACAACCGACTCCGGGAAAATTTTTGGTTGAAACTCCTTCATTACGTGATTGTAAACTTCCGCGTGACCGGTCATTAAATATCCTCCAGGTCTCAGCGTCTTGGCAAATTTTTTCAATACCTGGGAAATATATTTATCTTCAAAATAAACAAAAACATTTCTGCATAGTATCAAATCCATGTTATTAATATCTGTGTAAATATTAGGAAAATTATCTGTCACTAAATTGAGATTGCTAAAGCTCACAAATTGGCGCAATGTTCTATCTATTACCCACTCGGTTTTTTGCCTATCGAAATAGCGCGCTTGCAAATTTGGATCGACTAAGCGAAACGACCAAGGGCTGTAAATTCCCCGCTGCGCTTTTTCTATTACTTCTTGATTGATATCAGTACCTAAAACTAAAATATTCCATTTTTCCAAATCGGAAATTAGCTTTTTTAAAATAAAAACTAAAGAATAAGGTTCTTCACCGGTAGAACAGCCTGCACTCCAGATTCGCAGGGTTGGCTTAATCCCCAATTGATCGTGTAGTTTTAATTGGCGATCGATCAATTCCGGGAAAATGACTTTTTCTAGGAGCGAAAATTGTCCTTTGTCCCGCATGAAATAACTTTCGTTTGTTGTCAGCAGCAGGGCGAGTTTGTCCCATTCGTTTTGACTTTCCAGACTCGGAGCAGCTAACATTTGATAATAATTATCGGGTAAGGCTATTTTTACAGCTTTCATCCGAGTCAAAAGTTTTTGAGTCAAAGCCGATCGATCTTGCGGGCGAATTTGTAAACCGGTGCGAGCCGCAATTAATTGAATAAATAGCTGAATTTGTGCATCGTTCATATCAACTCGGTAAATTTGTTTAGGTAGAATCTGTGATGATGGGGAATTGGGCGGAGCGAAGCGGAGGGATTGGGAATTGGGAATGGGGAGTTGCGAATTGGGATTTGAGCCGATCGCACTCACCGCCACAATCCGAACGGAAATAAGATCGTGTCAGGTCGATCGACCGCAAGATTCGCGTTGGGGCGGTGAACTCACCCACAAAAACCATCGTTAATTTAGCAGATTGCGAGATCGAAAAGAGCAGGTAGAAAACAGACAGCAGCACGAAAAAAATTCGGCCGTTTTCCTTCTACCTGCTGCCTTCAAACCGTAAGGTGCGGCCCGCGCACCCTACACAATGCCGGTTCCAAATCCCGACTGTTTAAGCTGGAAAAATCCGCAGGCGGCGGTTAGGTTCTTCCCCAAAACTGTGAGATTTTAGGTGATAGTGTTCCACAAGTTCGTGCTGCATTTTGCGGACGTTGGGAGAACGCGGTAAGAGTTCCACCGGCTGTCCCTTGGGAATGACAATTTGCTCCACAGCCAAGCGGGTTTCTTCGAGAGCTTCGAGCTCGTCAGAAGTACCGCTGCGGGCGAATAAGGCGAGGTCTGCCACTTCCGGGGTGCCGGGGTCGTCCATGTCCAACAAGCGCCGCAAAGCTCTCGCTACGTGGGGAATAGTGCCAGCCTTGATTGTGTGCAGGGGAACTTGGCGAGTTTTGGCCAAGTGCCTTAATTTGGACTGGTTCCGCACGTTCGATCGCAAAGCCAAAACCACGTCAGCACTTTCAATATCCTTCGTCAACTGCACCGGCAAGTTCAGGGTCGAAATCACCTGTTCTAGCTGGTGGCGAGCTATGCCGTAAGGATAAACGTGGAGGGGCAAATCTTCGCCGTTAGGGCCGACGTTCTGGGAATAACGTCCCCGCTGCTGCGGTACTGGTTCCACGGACAGGGATTCTTCGAGGAGTTGCTCGAAATACCGAGTCTCAGGAGCCACCGGCGCGCTGTTAGCTGCTGCGAATTTCTCGCCTTGAGGGGGCATCGGCACCATTTTGCCGGCACTGCGCCACCCAGAAATCGGTGTGACAGGTCGGATTGCTGATACCGCAGCGGGGCCTGGGCTAGAAGCTGAGATCCCTGGAAAGCGGGCGGGGGGAGATGCTGACTCGCGCTCGATAATTACTTCTCCACTGTCGCTGACGCTTCTGATTTGCTGGTTCGGTTCGCGTCCCCGCAGCAGGCTGTCGATCGAATCTGAAACTCGCTCGTGGATTACCCAGCGCTGGCGTTCGAGCATTTCGATCGCAATTTCAAAAGTAGGCGGTGATTTGCGTTCCAAAACTGTCTTTTGAGAACCGCGCCGCCTTGCTTCGTCATCTCCTAGCGTCACCGCTTGGATTCCGCCAATTAAGTCTGCCAGAGTCGGGTTTTTCATCAAGTTTTCGATCCGGTTCCCGTGGGCGGTACCGACCAATTGCACGCCCCTTTCGGCGATCGTCCGAGCGGCCAAAGCTTCTAATTCCGTGCCGATTTCGTCAATCACGATCACTTGCGGCATATGGTTTTCCACTGCTTCGATCATGACTTGGTGCTGGAGTTCGGGACGGGAAACTTGCATTCTGCGAGCTCTGCCGATCGCCGGGTGCGGGATGTCTCCATCTCCGGCGATTTCGTTGGAGGTGTCGATGATTACCACTCGTTTTTCCAAGTCGTCGGCGAGCACGCGGGCGATTTCGCGCAGGGCTGTGGTTTTGCCGACTCCGGGGCGGCCTAGCATCAAAATTGACTGACCGGTTTCCACTAAATCGCGGATAATGCCGATCGTCCCGAACACAGCGCGGCCCACCCTCAATGTCAAGCCGATAATCTCGCCGCTGCGGTTGCGAAGGGCGCTAATTCGGTGCAGGGTTTGCTCGATACCGGCTCGATTGTCGCCGCCGAAGCTGCCGACTCGATCGATGCAATAGTTGAGGTCTGCTTTGGAAATCGGTGTTTGGGAAAGATGTTCGGCCGAGGATGGAAAACGAGCTTCTGGTCGGCGGCCCAAGTCCATTACAACCTCAATGAGATTGTTGCGCTGCGGGTGCTGCTCTAGGGGCTGCCGGATCTCGTCTGGCACGATTTCTAATAGTCTGTTGAGGTCGTCTGTAATCTGCATTCGCCTCGGTGTGTTCGGTGACGTTTTCAACTTTTTAGTCATTAGTCATTAGTCATTAGTCATTAGTCATCAGTTCGCGGATTACGCACGGGCAGTTAGAAACTGGGTTTCTACGAGTTTTGCGTGGATGAACGAGAAATATACTAAGAAACCGGGTTTCTGAGGTCGCAAATGCGATGGTGATATACAGTTGTTAGCTGTCAGTTGTTTTTGATTAACTAATGACCACGCTTCGACTTCGCGAGCGGGCAAGATGACTGATGACTAATGACCAATGACCAATGACTAATGACTTTTGATCTGGGAAACTAGAGAACGAGCTAAACTCACGGCCTCCGAGAGAAGTTCTGGGACGGCTTCGAGTTGATTCAACCGATGTGTTGGAACTTCGGCTGCTGGCTTGGCTGCTGGAACTGCCAACGCTCGATCGCTCTGCATTGTGTCTAATTGTTCTAAAATTGGCGACAGCAAAACCCTGGCATAGCTGCCGTAAGCTACACCTGCAATGTATTGGATGGGGGGAGATGACAATTTTTTTCCGCCATCCAAAAGCAGTCCAGAGGCTCTGAGTTTGCTGACAGTGCGATCGTTAGTGCCTCCTGCAAGTTGCACGAATCCCGGCAACTGGGCAGCCAAAACTTTTTGACCGAGTTTTACTGCGGCTCTAGTAGTTCCTGTTCCGATATCTCCGCTCATTGGCCTACCGTCGGTTTGCCAAATTAGGGGACAAGGAAGGGGGGAAATTATTTGATATAGTGTCCGCAAATAGTCAATCAAACCGTCTCCATCGGGGCAACTAATTGCTATTAATTTGAGTCGATCGACCCACGGAGCTATGCTCGACCAAAGTCGCGCAAAATCTACTTCTCTGCCTATTTGCGTGTGGATTTCTAGGGCATCCGCACCGGATTGCAAGATTAAAGGTGCGATCGCAGCGGGAGCAGACACGTAAGAACGAGTGTAGATTAATTGGCTCGGACAAATTGGCAAACAGCGACCGCAGCCATAGCATTGCTGGTCTATCACCCCGGAAAAACCCTCAACAGCTTCCTGAAAAACTATTGCCGAGGCCGGACATATTTTTTCGCAAGGCCGCCAGCAGTCCGTCGGACAATCGGCTGGGTTGAATTGGGCCTTGCGAAAATGCGGGTCTTCCCCATCGTTTAAACTCACCATCAGCCAGGGCAACCCTTTGCCCCCAAACCTGCGGTTGGGGGTTTTTGCCTGTAATTCGCTGGCAACTTGTAGGGCTTCTTTCGCTGCTGCGACGGCGGCGGGATCTGCCGCGACATCGATACAGTCAGCGCCTGCTAAGGTGTAAGCCAAGGTGAGATTCCGAACCGCCGGCAGGTGTTGAAAGCTCGCCCCACAGATCAACTTGAACCAGCGGCCGCTTTTTAATGAGTTTAGTGGATGATAATGTTCTGTCACCCTTATATGTTAATCCTTTGAGCTAAAAATTACGAGGCAAAAATTTGTACTGAGTTTTCCGGCTCAGCCAGATACAAGTATCAAAACGCTACCGATAGGAGTGGGACTTGGGGGTCAGCCCTAGATGTGGAGTATCGAGCATGACTTTTTTGGCAATCTAATTTTTTTAAGAGTTTTTGTTACGGGTACAATTTTTAATTTTTGGCTGAGGTTTTAATTGCAGGCAGACTTATAATAATATCATTTGTTAGCGGTGGGTGCAAGAGAAAAGCCGACTATTATTGCAGGATTGAGAGTTTTGGACTAGGAAAACTCGATTCGGAGCCATCTAGCGCTAACCAAAGCACCTGCGCGTATTGAGCGCACTCAAACCAAGGCAGAATGAAAGTTAAATAGCCGATCGCCACTGCTGATAAATCGGTATTTAGCGACACGATCGCGAGCGTGCAAGCAATATCCCCACAAAGCAAAACTAGCGATCGCACCCAGAATGCCTGTAGAAATAGCAGTATCTAAAATCCAATTGTGAGCTTTATAACTCGGTATTTTTTCAGTGCGAACCCGTCCGTTTGGGGCCATATAATCATAAGAAAACTGACCTAAGTTCACAATTTCAGGAACCTTATTGGGATTGGCGACGAAAGGATATGCGATGCCAAATCCGTTAAAACCCCAGCCAAAGAGAGGCCGTTTTTGAATCCCGCGCACAGCAAGTTCCCACAAAGGCGATCGGCTGGACATTACTTGTGCAACAGATACCCGATTCCAGTCCAGAGGTTAGCGTAAAAGTCATCACACTAATTGCCACTAAGCCGATCGCAATAGCTGGAATTAATTGTTTGTAATATTGCCGTCCCAACAAGTAAGATAGTGATATAATTAAAGATAAAATGGCTGTGCGAGTGTTGGTAAAGAGCAAAGCGGGGAGAATGAGAAATAAAGCGAGAGTGGAAGTGCGATCGCTAATTAATTTCCACTTCCAAGCTACCGCACAAATAACGGCTGTCAGAGTCAATACTATAGCTGCGTGGCCGCGGTGCGAGAAAAGTGCGATCCTCTTCGAGGGCTGCGCTAACGGCTGCTGTCCCCGAAAAATCCTGCTCGCCAAAACATCATGTGCGATCGACTGACCGTTCGTTGCTGTATAATCAATTTGCCAGTTGAAAACTTGCGGAAAAACGCTAACAGCTACAACCGCACCTCCTATCAGCAAACCCCGTATTTGACAGCAAAACAATTCTGGATGCAGTTTTAACAGCAGCCTATTGGTGAGGCTAAAAATAGAAATTAACAGCCAGTACAGCCAGCCGTCTCCCATTTGGTTTTGTCCCCAAAAAGAACGCTCCGGGAAAGGACTGTTTAGGGTAGAAATCGCTCCCACCGTCAAAAAAACTCCCCACAAAATCAGGCAGACTTTCCACTGCCGGGAAAAAGTTAAAAGTTTCCTTTCTTCCCATAAGAATGATAAATTTGAAAGCACAATCAGCAGGACAACAAAAACTTTAGGTTGCGTCCAAATTTCGCCGCGGCTGCCTCCCCAGGGGTTGATGAGAATGAGGCTGAAAGCATATAGCAGAGTGTAAAGATTTTTCATCGGAAAGATAGTTGTGTCACTGTTCGGGCTAGCATCGCGATCGCAGAATCTATGTTTCATCATTTCGATCGGAAAGATAGTTATGTCACTGTTTAAAAACCTCGCTGTCAACTGTCAACTGTCAACTGCCAACTGCCAACTGCCAACTGTTTAACCAGCCTGTCGCTTTTTCCGCAAAATATAGCGCATCCCAGCGAACCATAACAGCATTCCCTTAGCCGCCAAAATACTCCCCGGTTCCGGTACAGCTTCCGCATCAATGGGCTTGGGAATTTGCCGCATCTTGAAACTTCCTTCCCGTTCCTTAAAAGCTAATTGAATTGGAAATGCTGTTTCTGCTGTCGGGCCAAATAATGAATCAATCCCAGTGATTCTAAAATTATCTACTGGATAACCCAACAAAGAAATAAAGTCTAATTTATCTCCCGGACTGAAATTACCGAGAATCGAGTCTCCCACTGCAACAGTAAATTCCTGGTCATCGCCCACAGGGAAATCAAGAATTTCAGTAAATAAAGTGTCTTCCAGAGATTGGAATTCAAAGCCGTAAGTAGTGGGAGGGTCAAACCAGCGGCAGCCGGGAACTTTGTTGAAGACTTGCCAGCCATTTTGGAGAGAATTGGGCAGGATGGGGTTTTGCTGTGTCAGGCCGCGCTTTTCTTTTCCGAAGCCGCCGCCGCCGCTAGTTGCTACGCTAAAATCTGGCGATTCTTGTGGGTCGTAAACATCAACAAACAGCTCGTAATTGCCTGTGTCTTGACCGCGAGCACCTCCACCAGCAGCACGGACATCGAGGTTGATATTCCCACTACTGCCCACAGTACCAGTTAGTGCGGAGGCAAAGCCATTTCCTACAGGGCTACTGTCGTCGTCAAATCCTAGCTGAAAACCTGAGTCATTGTCAGTGCTTAAGAATGTGTTGGGGTTGCAGCGGTTGGAGGGGAGGTCGTTGTTTGTCCAGGCTCTATATTTGGAACCAGGAGTAAGGTCAGAGAGGTTAAAACGGTCTACTTCCAAACCGGAGGCGAGGCTGTCGGAGAACTTTTTAGTGGTTTTAGGACGAGTGAATGTGTTTGTCCATCCCCATGAGATTCCGTTGTAAATTGTGACTTCTTGGTTTGGTCTGAGATAAGCTAGATAAAGTTCAAAATTCCAGTCATGATTATAGATATAACTTGGGTTGGAATTTGTCCCTAAAACGTAAGGCACGTCTAGAAAAGAGTATGATGGTAGATTTGTTTGAGGATTAAACCTACCCAGATAATCAGCCGCTAGATAGAAAGGAGTATTAGAGGATAGATTATCGATTAGATTAAAAGACGTAGCTGTCATCCCATAAGCAGATACAGGCTGTCCGCCCGTATTAACATTTACCCTTTGAATCCAATAAGTTTGACCAAATTTTGGTTCATCATTCGGGTCGGCTTCATAATCTATCCAAATACTAGCTCCAAGGCCCATTTGTTTTCCACTAGGAGGAATACCAAGTTCAGGAAAAATAGACATTTCCTTACCACACTGAGTTATAGGAGCGCAGGGATAGTAAGAAATCACATTAAAAGCCCCTCCTAAGTTACCACCTTGTTTAAATTTCCAACCTTGCTGCTGATAAGGTCTTAACAAATCCAGAAGTGCATCGCTTCCACCTCGTTTTATTTCTTTGATATCTTTTGTTGTAACAGTAATTTTACCGCTGTCGCCAGTGTCGGGAATTGTCACATAGGTTTCCTGAGAAGAACTTGCTGTTGTACCTCTAAGCTGGAATGCAAATACAGGCTCTGTAATTAGAGCTATCGGAACCATTGATGCGAACCAAACTTTAGGTAGAAGTAGAAATTGCATTTTTATAAATCCTCCACATATTAAAAAAAAAGAAAAATTTTATTTGTGATGCGATTGCGGCAATTATTAAGCAAAATAGGTTAGGGTAGTACAAAGCTAAACTGTGTCCACGGACTAGATAAATTACCTGTCAACACTCCCATCAATTGCTTGCGTTCTGCCTTTTCACGATCCCGATACCATCTCTGGGCCTCAGCATTGGTGTAGGTAAACCGAACCTTAGAAATACCCGGTTTGAATCCTCTAAAAAACCAGAGATTACTATATTTGTCAGGTATTTGAAGGTAAATATTTTGAGCGCCCCAATAAAATTTCCCCTCCCAGAAAAGGTTAAGGCTTTCTCCCGCTCTAACTAATGGAAAATCTGATTCAGTCCGAAATACCAGACTAACTTGAATTTTACCTGCATAAAAATTTTCACCATCCACCGCCATAAATTCAGGTGTCAAAGAATCCAAAGAAACGCGAAAGGCTGTTAGGGTATTGTTAGTAATACGAACTCCAAATTGTATAGGAGTATAATTACTAGGTTCATTTTGGGGAATTGTCAATACTCTTTCCGGGACTAGAGTTTCAAGCTTAATACTACTATCAGAGGGCGTTGTCGCTCCTGCGGACCTATGGCTCAGTGCCATTACACCCGAAAGGATTAAAGCCAATAAAAATAAGCCCAAATGCTTCATCACATCAATCAGCTTTGCTTTCTTAAAGTGACTCATCAACTACTTGGTTATATATTAGGACTAATTCATAAATATTTTAACCGTAAAAATACTGATTTTTTACGTGATATTTTTTTGCTGCTACAATTAAAAATACTAAACTTCGATCGCCTGCAAAAAAAAGTATCTTACACTACAATATATAATTTATCAATAAAGTTTCGTATGTTCATCAACTTACCAAGTGTAAGTCCACAAAAGGCATCGCTATCCAACCAGTCCAGACTTTTTCTAATACCTGTTCTTTGATGTTAGTTGCTCTTTGTGCGGAAACGTGGTATATAAGTCCAAGATGATATGTACCGGGCTTGAGGTAATAAAAATAAATGTAGTTGTGTAATTGCGAGCTTTGTGTCAGTGCGCGACGAGAGAGCAATCGCAGAATCTTCAGTTCATTCGATAGTGATTCCTGTAGGGGCGGGTTCACCAACAATATCTGCCAACAATCTCCAATCTCAAAAACCCGCCCCGGTCGGGATATTAGGCCCTGTAAAAATTATCCAGCCTGTCGCTTTTTCCGCAAAATATAGCGCATCGCAGCAAACCACAGCAGCATTCCCTTAGCCGCCAAAATACTCCCCGGTTCCGGTACAGCTTCCGCATCAATTGGCCGAGAAATTTGCCGCATCTTGAAACTTCCTTCCCTTTCCTTAAAAGCTAATTGAATTGGAAATGCTGTTTCTGCTGTCGGGCCAAATAATGAATCAATCCCAGTGATTCTAAAATTATCTACTGGATAACCCAACAAAGAAATAAAGTCTAATTTATCTCCCGGACTGAAATTACCGAGAATCGAGTCTCCCACTGCAACAGTAAATTCCTGGTCATCGCCCACAGGGAAATCAAGAATTTCAGTAAATAAAGTGTCTTCCAGAGATTGGAATTCAAAGCCGTAAGTAGTGGGAGGGTCAAACCAGCGGCAGCCGGGAACTTTGTTGAAGACTTGCCAGCCATTTTGGAGAGAATTGGGCAGGATGGGGTTTTGCTGTGTCAGGCCGCGCTTTTCTTTTCCGAAGCCGCCGCCGCCGCTAGTTGCTACGCTAAAATCTGGCGATTCTTGTGGGTCGTAAACATCAACAAACAGCTCGTAATTGCCTGTGTCTTGACCGCGAGCACCTCCACCAGCAGCACGGACATTGAGGTTGATATTGCCACTACTGCCCACAGTACCAGTTAGTGCGGAGGCAAAGCCATTTCCTACAGGGCTACTGTCGTCGTTAAATCCTAGCTGAAAACCTGAGTCATTCTGAGTGCTTAAAAATGTGTTTGGGTTGCAGCGGTTGGAGGGAAGGTCATTGTTTGTCCAGGCTATATATTTTGAACCTGGAGTAAGGTCAGAGAGGTTAAAGCGGTCTACTTCCAAACCGGAGGCGAGGCTGTCGGAAAACTTTTTAGAGGTTTTAGGAGGAGTGAATATGCTTTCCCAACCCATGATATCCCATTATATATTGTCACTTCATTTGGGTTATTAATGGGATCTTTGACCTCAGCAAGATAAAGTTCTGCGCTCCAGTTTTTGTTGTTATAATAGATATCTTCTCGAGCTACAATATCTACAAAAAGAATTGTTTGATTTGGATACCTTACCACCTGACCATAGGTGTCGTAAAAAGGGTTAAATGTTGGTTTTTGGGGATTTCGAGGGTCGATAAAACCTAGTTGAGTTTGCTCTAGGACTGTATCAATTTTATCGTCAGGAGTTCCCGGCGGTTGCTGGATGGCTCCCTGCAGGGTAATGGTATTAGCATGATTGTTAACTACCCGTTGGATAAAATGGACGTTACTTCCTACTGGATCTCCGACACCAGGGTTATAAAGAACTTGTATTTCAGCTCCAATTCTTTCTGGGGTAGTAAGAAAAATAGAGGGAGCATAAACCCCAATATCAAACCTACCTGTTAAAGATTCTACAGGTTGCGCCTTGTTAAAAGTCCAACCATTTTGGGCCCAAACAGATGATGTGAGAAGGTTAAAAAAATCATTTGTGCCACCTAGTGGGAGTACAGAGACTGAGGTAGTAGAGACAGTCAAAGTACCAACACCAGGCTTTGTCTGAGATATTGAGGAACAGTAAGGCGAGGTAGGAGTGCATATCGGGTTTGGTTGTTGAGATGGCATTGTGAAAGAAAACGCGAAACTGGCTCTACCTGTGAGTAAAATCAGCAAGGGTGAACTTAATAAAATTGTCCAGTGTTGGGATAGTCTCATTGCTGACAACTCCTTTGTATGTACTAGGAAATAACAGTCTTGACCTGAAATCGAGTAAAAATTGCCACTTAAGTTTTATTTGGATTCAGATTGGACGATGCGAAACTTCACAAAGGGTGTGACTATTTGACCTGTCCAAATCCCTCGTGTTAATTTGTATTCAGTCATGTGTGGGTCATCACAGAATAATACTGACCTAGGATTGATGTATTTCAACCTAATTTGATAGTTACCAGGCCCAATATCGAAAGTCCATCCGCCACCCAATCCATCATTGCCTCCAAATAGAAGCTGATTGTTCTGCCAGAAAAGTTCCGCTTTCAAGAAAAAGGTTAGATTTTCTCGCGGTTGAACTAAGGGACAAGCCAGTTGCGGAGACTTGAGAAGCATACCTCTACCCCCAGAACTTCGTAATAAATTACCATCAGCATCTACTATTGCTAGTGGAAATACCAGCAGGGGATCGAGTGGAGGAAAGCGAATGGGGTAAGGTGTGTTGTTTGTAATTTGAAAACCGATCCGAACAGGAGTAGTAGCATCTTGTTTTTCAGGTATACGCCATACCCTGTCTGGTACTAAAATTTCCAACCGAATACCATTTCTTTCAACTGCATTGCTATCGATATTGCTATGTGTTGATTCAAAGGATGTCAATTCAGTTGCCCTCCCCAGTTCCGCATCAACAGCCCCAGCTAACAATCTGGGTACATGGCCGAGCGCAATTACACCGGAAGTGTCAGGTTGTTTTTTGGAAAGGGTCAATACAGGCTCTGGCATTATGCTTTCAAAGCGGATGCCATCAATTTCAGCGGATTTCAACTCAGTCACCCTGGTTATTCCTATATCAGAGGGCGCTGTCGCTCCTGCGGACACATGGCTCAGTGCCATTACACCCGAAATGATTAAAGCCAATAAAAACAAGGCAAAATGCTTAATCACATCAATTAGCTTTGCTTTCACAAAGTGACTCATCAATTACTTGGTTATATATTAGGACTAATTCATAAATGTTTTAACCGTAAAAATACTGATTTTTTACGTGATATTTTTATGATGAAACAATTAAAAATACTAAACTTCGATCGCCTCCAAAAAAAGTATCTTACACTACAATATATAATTTATCAATAAAGTTTCGTATGTTCATCAATTTACTAGGTGTAAGTCCACAAAAGGCATCGCTATCCAACCAGTCCAGACTTTTTCTAATACCTGTTCTTTGATGTTAGTTGCTCTTTGTGCGCCAATGAGGTATCTAAGTCCAAGATGATATTTACCGGGCTTGAGGTCATAAAAATAATAGAAGCCTCCAGCTTGGTATCGATGTTAGAACCCCGACTTCTTAGAGAAGTCGGGGTTCTGGGTGTTCTGTTTTTTTAGATTTGTCTGCTGGTTACTTGCTCAGCCGCTTGTAAACCGTAGCCAAAGCATGGCTATCCCCCACATTTCCCGGAAACAAAACAACTGGTAAATTGGGAAACAGAGGATGGTCGGCTGCTGTTTTCACCACCGAACAACCTGCGATAATTTGACCGATTTGCCTGACACTTTTGAGCGACAAACCTGTACTCAAAACATCATTAGAAGTAATGCCGCCCTTGCTAATCAAAAACCCGATATCGGCAGGCAGTCCCCGCACCACATCCATCAATAAAGCAGAAACCGCCTCTCCAAATTTTAACCTGATTTCCGCATTGTCAAATTCGAGTTCCTTGCGGCTGGTATAAATTACAGGCGTTTTACCATCGGCATTAGCAGTCCGGGCTTTTTCGAGAATTTCATCGAGCATTTGGGTGCGAGACTCGGGTGAATCTTCTAACAAGTGAGATACATCTATTTCAATGCTAACTATATTGGGTTCTTTTAACAACCGCTCCAATTGTTCAGTAGTTTTCTTAACGTGGGAACCAACTATTACTGCACCCGGTTTGCCATCCCTCACGTATTTTGCCATTTCGTCGGCTGCTACGGGCTGGTGGCCGATGTCAGCTAAGGATGTTAAAATACTGGCCGCGCTGCGGAATAAAAACTTTTTGCCTTGACTGGCTGCATCGAGAATGTGTTTGGCAAATGTGTTTAAATCGCCTTGACTTTCGCCGTCAACAACTGCACATTGGTTGTCTGTCATGTCCATCAGTCGATCTAAACTTCCGTAGCGTATATCTGCGAGTAAAATGCGATCGACTGTATCAGCTTTGATGCGACCTTTGGTTTTTTCTTCTACGTAGTCTGGCAGGTAACTGTGACTGTAGCCGAAGACTGAATCTTTGGCAAATTCGGTTTTGTGAACAGGGGTTGCAACGCTGTTAACCATGAGGTAGTGTACGCTGTTGCGGGTAATTCTGCCTCCTTCAAAAAAGGCGGGAATTAGAAAATGTGCGTCGAAGGGGCCTAGTTCTTCGGCGATCGCGTCGGTTTCGATGGGATAGTGACCGCGCAGGGTAGAATCAGAACGGCTAACTATTAGAAAGTCTTCGATTTTTTCGCTGGCGATCGCCTTTTTAAGATTTTGGCACACTTCGCGGGTGACGGAGGCTGCTTTTTCGGGAGTTAGCGATCGAGTATTTGTCAGTATAAAAAAAATCGGGGACTTGTCCCGCAGCCCCAAACGCAGGGTATCTTCGTCCCAACGTGTCAGCAGCAAGCAACTGTGCACGGTTTGCGAACCTGTTGGATCGTCGTCGAGAACTATAATCTTGGGTTGGCTAGAAGACATACTGACCTTGTTGTTAACGTCACCTTTCCAAGATATCCTTACCTGTTACTTAACAGCCAAAAATTTACAATTAGGATATTTCTTAACAATTCTCATTATTCATGAATTTTAAGATGTGTTGAATAATACCGGGCGGTTGAAACCCGGTTTATACTTACCTTACAGCCATTAAAGAGCGGGTTGAAGAAGGGGCGGTTAAAATTTAATAAGGTTGGGTTAACGCTGGTGTCAGAAGAGATTTCTTAGTGTTAGTTTTCGCGATGGTCGGCGATCGCGATCGCCGAGATTATGATAGTTATAAATTAACTGATTTGTGCGGGGAGAAATTAGCTTTTTAACTGAACCGTATTTGGTTAAAATTACGTTATTCTCTTCATTCCGCTTGGCATGGAATTAGTTTGACTTTCTGGCGGTTTCAACCGCCGTCTGCTTTTAAAATTACGTTATTCTCTTCATTCCGCTTGGCATGGAATTAGTGTAGACGCGGTTTCAATCGCCATCTTATCTTTCCATTTTTTCAATTAGCAGTGTTTCGATCTTGCAACTTTTTTATTTCTGCTTGAACTTCTGTAGCTAACTGCAAAGCTTCGTTGAGCAATCGCCCTTGTTTGCTGGCTCGATCGCTAATTTGCAAGGCATTCAAAGTTCTCAAATTATTGGCAAACAGTTCGGAGTTAGTTGCGACAAATTTTTTGTTTTCCCTGAGAATTCTTTCAGTTTTCAAAGCTCGAACTAAATCCTCTCTGATGGCCTGCAAGGCTTGAATGACTTTGGCTCGATCGCCTATTTTGACTTCCGCATTGCCCGCATCTTCTATGCGATCGTTAATTTCGATGGCTTTGATTATACCATTATAGCGATCGACATCATCAAACAAATTGATTAAATCTTTATTTTGGCTGCTCCAAATTTTCCACGCATCCTCAAAAATTAAACCGCAGATCGCCGCGAGGTGGAGGGCGAACCAAAACAAATAAGCCCTAGGAAATATCGCAACCAGCAACCAACAACTGATTATAACCAAAACAATTAAACCGACGGTTTTTAAAACTTCGCGGGCAAAATTAGTTGCAGTCGCCGGTCTGTATACGCGATGGGGCCCCGCGCCGCACAGGTGCCTGAGCTCACCGACAGTAATTTCTAATCCTTGAATGTCAGCTCGCATAAATCTTCACAAATATTTGTTAAATATAAAGTTTTGTGGTAGAACAAAAGGCTCGTCTACAATAAATCTAACACTTTTTTCAACCAAAACTGCACTATGTCCGCACGTCCTATCTACCTAGACAACCACGCCACAACTCCTGTAGACAAACGGGTACTTGATGCGATGCTGCCGTATTTTACCGAACAATTCGGCAACGCAGCCAGCATCAACCACGTCTACGGCTGGGAAGCAGAAGCAGCGGTTAAAAAATCGCGGCAAATCATAGCAGAAGCAATCAATGCTTCTCCAGAAGAAATTGTTTTTACTAGCGGTGCGACGGAAGCAAATAATTTAGCGATTAAAGGTGTCGCCGAAAGTTATTTCAGCAAAGGAAAGCACATTATTACAGTAAAAACCGAACATAATGCAATTCTTGACCCCTGTACGTATTTGCAAAAATTGGGGTTTGATATTACTGTTTTACCTGTAAAAAGTGACGGATTGATTGATATTGGCGATTTGATCAAGGCGATTCGGGCCGAGACAATTTTAGTTTCAGTGATGACGGCTAATAACGAAATTGGGGTGATTCAACCGATCGCCGAAATTGCTGCAATTTGTCGGGGAAATGACATTCTGTTTCACACGGATGCGGCACAGGCGATCGGCAAAATTCCCCTCGACGTACAGGAAATGAACATCGATCTAATGTCCTTGACAGCCCACAAAATCTACGGGCCAAAAGGCATCGGTGCTCTGTACGTCCGCCGCAACAAGCCGAGAGTGCAGCTAGCGCCGCAAATGCACGGAGGAGGCCACGAACGGGGAATGCGATCGGGAACTCTCTACCCACCGCAAATAGTCGGATTCGCCAAAGCAGTAGAATTAGCCGTTGCGGAAATGGAGTCGGAAACAGAACGAGTGATTAATTTGCGCCAGCGTTTGTGGGAAAATTTGAGTGAATTGGACGATGTTTTTCTCAACGGTCACGCTACTAAGAGATTGCCCGGTAATCTTAATATTAGTGTAGGCGGGGTTGACGGTCAAGCGTTGATATTGGGTTTGCAATCGGCGGCGGCTGTTTCTTCGGGTTCGGCTTGTACTTCGGCGAAAATTGCTCCATCTCATGTTTTAGCAGCGATCGGGCGATCGGACAAATTAGCTTATGCTTCAATTCGGTTTGGAATTGGCCGGTTCAATACCGCAGCAGAAATAGATGCAGTCTCCGAACACGCGATCGCAACTATCACATCTCTCCGCCAAGCTCAAAAAGTGATGAGTTAGACAGTTGACAGTTGACAGTTGACAGTTGACAGTTGACAGTTGACAGTTGATAGTAACCTGTAGGGTGCGTCGCTAGAAGATACTCAATGAAACTTTCAGATTCAAGCGTGGCGACGCACCTTACCATTTGGGATTAGACGGTTCAATATCCTAGATGAGTTAAATCATATAACACCAGATCCCCAACTTCTGTAACCCTTTCCCAGACTCAACATCAAAGCTAATGCTAGAAGTCGGGGATCTACTAACAGGATCGTTCACTTAGAACCAAGAACCTCGCGCACCCGATAAATCGGTTTTCCCTGGGACTCGTGATAAGTCCGCATCATCACTTCCGCCAGCAAACCAAAACAAAATAACTGCACGCCAGTTAACAACAAAACCACAGCCAAAATCAGCAAAGGACGATTACCAATACTTTGACCCAGACCAAATTTCACGAAAGTCAAATAAATCCCTAAAACCGTTCCCAACGTCATAGAACTCAGTCCCAAAAGTCCAAAAACGTGCATCGGTCTAGTCAGGAACTTTTTCATAAAAGAAATAGTTAACAAATCCATCAACACCCGAAAAGTCCGCCAAATTCCGTACTTGCTTTGACCGAAACGGCGGGCGTGATGGCGCACCGGCATTTCGGCAATTCTCGCCCCTTCAATAAACGCCAAAGCCGGCAAAAATCGGTGCAATTCCCCGTAAAGATTCAAGTCGGCGACTAACTCAGATTTGTAAGCTTTCAAAGAACAGCCGTAGTCATGCAAAGTTACGCCTGTAACCCGACCAATCAGCCAGTTAGCAATTTTAGAAGGAATTAACCTGCTGATAGTATTGTCCTGCCGATTTTTGCGCCAGCCGCTAACTAAATCGTAACCTTCATTTAACTTTGCCAACAATAGCGGAATATCAGCCGGATCATTTTGCAAATCGCCGTCTAGGGTAACAATAGCACGACCTGTCGCGCGATCGAAACCTGCTGACATCGCAGCAGTTTGCCCGTAATTGCGGCGCAAAAGCACAGCACAAAGGTCATCGCGACTACCGGCCAATTGTTTGAGAAGTTCAGCAGAACCGTCCTTAGAACCGTCATCTACACAAATAATTTGATAGCTGAGTCCTGATGGTTGAATAGCAGAGGCGATCGCCTCAATCAAATGAGGCAAACTTTCCACCTCATTGTACACCGGCACTACTACCGAAACGTCGAGAACAACCTCAGCGCCAGCCTGTTGTGCAGCCAATTTTTCCAAAAATAATGCAGCGTCCATTTTTTTATTCGATAATATCAGTAATCATTAGTCATTGGTCATTAGTCATTAGTCATTAGTCATTGGTCATTAGTCATTAGTCATTAGTCATTGGTCATTAGTCATTAGTCATTAATTAAGAACTACAGAACTTAGGCGTGGTGGCCAGAAACCGGGTTTTTTACGAAAATCATTTGTTCCCACCCTCAATCTCGGTAAAAACCCGGTTTCTTTGTTCGTAGTGCGATCGCCCAATAAACTAACTAGGTTGATAACTGGCGACCACTTTACCATATCCCCGCAACTGATGGTAATAAAATTGACTGACTTCATCCCCATCCTCCGACAAAACATCGATACCGATACCGTTGCGACCTTGTGCTTGTCCCGAACTGTGAATGTAGCGACGATCTCCGAGACACAATCCTACATGAGTGGCTTTTTCTGGCGTTCCAAAAAATACTAAATTTCCCGGTTCTACAGCACCAATACTAATAGGTTTAGTAAAAGCTTCCTGTTGATAAGCATCCCTAGGCAACCAAATGCCTGCAGCCACAAAAGCAGCTTGCATCAATCCCGAACAATCATAATTTGGCCCGACTGTACCGCCCCAAAGATAATAATTAGATTGGTTCATGGCTGCACGAGCAAAAGTAATTGCAACGGGCAATTTTTCCCTGATTTGAAACTCTGAAAGCACCAAAGGATGATACACTGTTTCTGTGACTTCGAGCAAGTCAATATCTCGAAGATCCAACCATCCGGGATAATCGTCTTCGCACAGCCGTACCATCACAGCGTTTGTATCGAAGTTTACCTCGCTCCGACTTTGGTTGAGGGCGCGCAAATGTCGCCCCTGCGATGCTTGAGTTGCCAAACGATCGCACTTTGGGGAATCGTAAATATTTATGTGCGATCGCACCCGGTACTCCACAACATCAGATAATTGAGAATTGACCATTGCTAATTGCTAATTATTTGCTGTTAATTGTTCGCATCCAACGATTTATGGCCATTAGCAAACCGCCGTTAACCGTTAACCGTCCGCCATAAACCATGACATTTTTCCACAAAGACGAACAATTAGAAACCCTCGGCAGTAGCATTATAGACTCTGCATTGTCAGAATTTACAGGATTGACGGGCGATCGCACAGCCATTACCTGGATAGTCTACGATCCGCCAGTGCGAGTCAACACGGGCGGCGCCCTCAGCGCACCAGAATTTTGGAAATATCAACCGCGAGGTTTTAGCAACCGAGCATCCGAACGAATTTATCCCGCCAGCATCATCAAATTATTCTACCTCGTTGCCATCTGGGAATGGGCCCAAAAAGGCATGATTCAAACATCGCCAGAATTAGAACGCGCCGTCCGAGATATGATAGTTGATTCCAGCAACGACGCCACCGGTTTAGTAGTAGACGCGCTCACCGGCACCACCAGCGGCCCAGAATTATCACCAAGCCCCTTTGAAACTTGGAAACAGCAGCGAAACATCGTCAACCGTTACTTTCAATCATTAGATTGGCCGGAATTACAAAATATTAACGCCAATCAAAAAACCTGGTGCGATGGGCCCTACGGTCGCGAGCGAGCATTTCTGGGAGAATTAATGGAAAATAGAAATATGCTGACCACCAATGCAGCGGCGCGTTTGCTGCACAGTATAATAGGCGGCGTAGCTGTTTCTGCCAAAGCATCGCAAGCAATGATGGGCTTAATGAAACGCAGTTTAGCACCAGCAGAATTAGAGGCAGATCCCGAAAATCAAGTTACAGGTTTTTTAGGCGGCGGATTGCCAGAAGATGCAAAATTGTGGTCAAAAGCAGGGCTGACAAGTCAAGTTCGCCACGATGCTGCTTATATTGAAATACCCGGTTTGCGGCCGTATTTGTTAGTTGTATTTACCGAGGGTAAAGAGAATAGCAAGAATGAAGAAATTTTGCCATTTATATCGCGGCAATTTGTCGAAGCGATGAAGGCACTTAATTAGATTTAGTAGCTGATTATTGCGACTAGACTTGAATTGCAAAAATAATTTGGACGATGCTCAAAGCCCGTCCAAAAATTTGATTAACAATAATTTTTTCTTACAAGTTCTAGAACGGAGAGGGAGGGATTTGAACCCTCGAAGGATGTTAACACCCTTAACAGATTAGCAATCTGCCGCTTTCGACCACTCAGCCACCTCTCCAAGATGACGGTAACTAACTATAGCACACACATCTTCTTTTTGCCAACCCCTAATTTAAAGATTCCTCAATCCCTTACTCTGTCTCGAAGGAAGAAGGGTACAACAGGGATTTTGACACGGATACACAGATGAATTATTGAGCTTGACTCAAATATTGAAGTCATAAGGAAGAAGAAAGAAAAATCAACTATTCCCAATCCCCGATGCCCAATGCCCTGCGCGGGCCAATGCCCTGCGCGGGCCGATGCCCAATGCCCTGCGCGGGCCCATTCCCAATGCCTACTCGCCAAAGCCCCTAGCCTTCAAGTGCTTTTCCCAACTAAAATTGGAACTCAAAAAGAACCTCTTAGTATACAAATAGCCCAACCGGTACAGATTAGCCTTGCGATCGGCATCAAGTTGAAAATCCGTCGTCGTCACCTGAGCTTCAGTCACATCAATATTAATCACCCTACCTTTATCCATCTCCCGCTGGTGATAGCGGTCTCTTGCTTTCATCATCGTTGTGAACATCGCCGACAGCATCGACACCGGATTTTTAATCTTAATTTGATTTTCCAGGCCAGTATCAACCAACCGAAACCCAAAGGTAAACCAGCGCGGTGCAACCGGAGTCGAACCCGATTGCGTGTCATAAATCCACAGCGGAAAATTGCTCAGAATTCCCCCATCGACAATTAAGTCGTTTCCGAGTTTTCCCGGCTCAAAAAATAGGGGAATACTCATCGACAGCCGCACCGCTTCAGCAACGCTAAAATCTTCAGCGCTTTTGAGCTGCAACTCCTCGTACAAAGCGTCGGAATCCGCCGATTCCCGTCGGTTTAAATCATCGGGAATTACCAACATTTCACCGCGACTGAGGTTAGATATTACTACTTTTAATTCCCGGTCTTTTACCAGTTGTTTGACATCAGCAAAAGTGTGCAAGTGACCTTTAGCAAGTGTTGCTTCCAACCACTGCCGGAAAGGCTGCGAAGAATATTCACCCATCTGGCGGCTAATTGTTAGGAAAAGTAGCGTCCAAGCTGGAGATTGCAGGTCGTCTGCGGGGTCGCCATTTAATATTAGAGGACTATTTTTTTGAGTTAAAAATATGTTGTAATCTAGCTGTCCCAACAGTTCTTCTAAGTCATCAATTGACAAGTCTGTTGCCAATACTGCAGCCGTAATTGCACCGGCAGAAGTGCCTGCCAATTTTCGCCAGCGGATGCCCAAATCGCTGCAGCATCTGAGCGCCCCTAAAAACGCAACTCCACGCACGCCTCCGCCTTCAAAAATTGCGTCGGCATAAATTTGATTGTTTTCGTCGGGAGGCGGAAATTTGCTGAGAATTGTTTGTCTTTCGGTGGCGGACATCCTGACACCGGGTTCTTGCAAAATTTGCTGCGGATACCAGTTGCTCATTTTAGATTTTGGATTTGGGATTTTAGATTTTGGATTGATATCTATTGTGCTTGATTTTTGTGGGCATTCATTGCTTCTTTGACGTGTTCTTGAACTTGCGATCGCACTTGTTCGTAGGCCACCGACGCGCACCAAGGCCGGAGAGATAAAATAGTTGTATCTGGAGTAATCTCGGCTACTAAACAAGTCGGGGGCGGATTTTCCAACACTAGGGGGTGAGAGTGGGCAATTTCTAATAACTCAGCCATCATTGGACGGATCGGCCGATCGCCAATATCAATTTTTAAGTCTACTCGCCTCGTTCCCATTGCCGTGGTATTTTTCAGTGTACCGTTAAATAGCTGGTTGTTAGGGACAATAATTTTTATGCGATCGTCCGTCACAACAGTAGTTGAAAAAATCCCGATGCTATCGACAACTCCCTTCACATCAGTAGCTTCGATTGCATCTCCCACTTCAAAAGGCCGCAAACTAATCAACATTACCCCAGCAGCAAAGTGCGACAAAGTATTTTGCCACGCCAAGCCAATCGCCAAACCCGCCGCACCAACCACCGCCACCACACTGGTAGTTTGAATTCCCAACTGACTCAAAGCTGCGACTACTCCGACAATCAAAATCGTAATTTCTGCAGCTTGAACTAAGAATTTCCGCAGCGTGGGCTCGGTGCGACTCAGAGTTCGGCGAGTCACGCGCCCCGCCACATCGATCGCAAATCGCGTAATTAACAAAATGCCGATCGCCCACAGCACTTGAGGTACAACTTTAAACCCCAATTCTACGAACTTTTTCGAGAATTCTTGGGCTACTTCCAAGGCTTGTGTTCTTTCTGCATTTAGCTGGGAATACAAGGTTTGGGCTATTGGTAAAAACGTCTGAATAACTGTCATGTTAATTGGTAATTGGGAATTAGTAATTGGTAATTGAGCGAAGCGGAGGGATTGGGCGGAGCGAAGCGGAGGGATTGGGCGAGCGCGAAGCGGAGGGATTGGGTATTCCAGCCCAATAACAAACAACCAATAACTACTGACTACTGACTACTGACTAATCACTGCTACGCGGGGCAATCGGTGTTTAAAACCGCAGAGAATTTCCCAGGAAATAGTTCCTAAAATTTCTGCCCAACCGTCTGCAGTAATTTCATTTTCCCCATCTTTGCCCAACAGCGTCACCACTTCGCCGACTTCTAAATCGGGAATTGCCGAGACATCCAGCATTAATTGATCCATCGTCACTGCTCCGATTTGCGGCACAAATTTGCCCCTGACTAAAACCTGAATTTTATTAGAAAGATTGCGCGGAATCCCATCTGCATAGCCGATGCCAACTACGGCAATCTGTGTCTGCTGCGAGGCGATAAATTGATAGCCATAACTGACACCGGTGCCTGCTGCAATTGTTTTCACTTGAGTAATCCGGGCTTTTACCTGCATTGCCGGCTGCAAAGAAGCGATCGACTGCAAGTGAGGAGCTGGATAAATACCGTAGGTAGCCAAACCGACTCGCACTAAATCGTAGTGTAAATCGGGGTTTGCCAGGGCCGCCGCCGAGTTTGCCAAGTGCAGGCGGGGGGGGTTAATTCCTGCTGTTTGAATTTGCTCGATCGCCCGTTTGAACCGATCGTGCTGAACAGTCATAACAGCGGGATCGGGACTGTCGGCTGTCGCCAAGTGAGAGTAAATGCTAGCTAATTTTAAATTGGGCAACCGCTTGACTAATTGCACAAATTCTGTTGCTTCCGACGCGGGCGTACCCAAGCGAGACATTCCCGTATCTAACTTAGCGTGAACGGGCAAAGAGCGATCGAGAGTAGCGAGAACTTCGGAAAAAATTAGGGCTTGTTTGGCAGTACAAATAGTGGGCTGCAAGTGCCATTGGGCGATCGCCCTTACCTGCGCCGCTGTATGAGTTGCCCCCAACAGCAAAATCGGCGCTTCTATCCCAGCTTCTCGCAATTCTATGCCTTCGGGAATCGTCGCCACACCAAGCCAACTAGCACCAGCTTGCAATACTGTTTGACTGACTGCAACAGCACCGTGCCCGTAAGCATCCGCCTTCACAACTGCCATCAATTCAGTTTGGGGAGATAACAGATTTTTAAGCTGTTTTACATTGTGAGTTAAAGCTGCCAAATCAATTTCTACCCAAGCCCGCTGGCAAAGTCCGCCATCACCTTTCCACAGCACCGTCTGGCGGTTTTTTGTTAGCGCCGATTCTGCTGTTTTTTCTTCCTCGCTCAACATTGTCGCTCCTATCTTGCTTACACAATTAAACACTGCTCGGAGATTTTATCCTAGGTTTAATTATCAGGAATTACGCATTAATACCACAGAAACCGGGTTTAAATCGAGATTAAAGGTCTAGATGCAGTATTTTCGCAATACAACCCGGTTTCTCACCACTCGCGCGTCTAGGACTAATTTATAACTGGTTCCCAGGCAGAACCCGATCGCGAGTAGTACCATAAATCATTTAGGATTGCTATAGCATCCAAAATACCTGGTAAAAACTATGGACGGATTAGCTTACCTGCATTTAGCTGAAACTTGGGAAACGCCTGCGCCTCAAACTCGATCGCCCAACTCGACAAAACACCTAAATTTAGCCTTTCCTCCTTTACTTTTCTTTACGATCGCTCTCACAATTTTAAATATAGTCAACCCCACCCTGGCCATCAAAAAAGGCGATTCAGGCCCCGAAGTTGCCGAACTCCAGAAAACACTACAAGACGCAGGATATTTTAGCCAGAAACCCACAGGATTTTACGGCTCCATAACCCAAGCTGCTGTGAAAAAGTTCCAAGCAGACAACAACCTGGAAATTGACGGAATTGTCGGCCCTCAAACCTTGTCAGCACTTAACGTTAAACCGGAAAGCGCTCTAGCTGACAATCAACCCGCTGACGAAACGCAGTCAAAGTACGATCGGCGTAGCTATCCCCAAGAAAATCAATATTCCCCATCGCCTAGCACCACAGAAAACACCAACAAACTCGAAGATACAACTAAAATCCAGCCGAAAAAACCTTTTTTTCAAGAACCATTTTTACCACCATTTAAAACAGAAACTCCCGCGCCACAATCCGAAGCAGAAACACCTGAATTTCAACCCGAAAAGCAGGTAAAACATCCAGAAAAGATTACCCGCAACATGACATTGAAAAAAACTATTTACGGCAAAATATCGCCGAAATCAATAGTTTATTCAGGGTCGGGATTGTTTTTTGCTCAAAACATGATGTACAGCCACACAATCACAGTTTACGACAGGAACTTTAAATTAGTCAAGACTATTCCCGATACAATAAACTTGTCCAAGTTCGGATTTGCTAAATTCAAAGGTAATTATCGAGGTGCTCCCGTAGAAGCTGCTTTTTCAACAGACGGCAAATATGCCTACGTATCCAACTACCAGATGTACGGTAAAGGGTTCGACAATCCGGGGAGTGATAGATGTACTCCATCGGCCAAACACGACCAAAGTTTCCTCTACCGCATCAATACCAAAACGTTAAAAATAGAAAACGTAATTCCTGTGGGTGCTGTTCCCAAATTCAATGCTGTTTCACCAGACAATCGCTTCGCCCTCGCCAGCAATTGGTGCAGTTGGGATTTGAGCGTAGTTGATATAAATAAAAATCTCGAAATCGAGCGGGTAAAACTAGGTGCATATCCTCGGGGAATTGCGGTAAGTCCTGACTCAAAGAATGCCTATATAGCCGTCATGGGTTCTTCGGATATTGCGAAAGTAAATTTGATAAATTTTTCGGTAGAATGGCTGAGAAATATTGGCAATGCGCCGCGTCATCTGACAATAGATCCGAAGGGAAATTATCTTTATGCCACGTTAAACGGTGAAGGAAATGTGGCAAAGATTGACCTAAAAACGGGTGAAGTGGCTCAAAAAGTGAGGACTGGAAATGCACCTCGCAGCATGGCGATTTCGGATGACGGTCAACTGATTTACGTGGTTAACTATTTCTCGAATACTGTTAGCAAAGTTAGAACGAGCGACATGAAAGTTTTGCAAACAGTAAATGTTAATTCAAGTCCGATCGGAATTACTTACGATCCGGAAACTCATCAGGTTTGGGTAGCTTGCTATTCGGGCAGCATTATGGTGTTTCAAGATTAGAGCGATAGGCGATTTAAATCTCAGAAATAAGGACTTGCATTCCTCACTACGAACCTGTTTGTAGTAGGGAATGCAAGTCATCGGAATTAAGGCTGTAGCAAATGTGGCGATGCCTTTGCAAAAGGATTTAATTTAATTACAAACTTTTTAGACTGATTTTGTGCAAACTTATAAAAACACAGTCGATGTCTTTACTACGAGGTACTAACTTACCTTTTCCAGTTAACAGATTTTGTTTAATAATTTGTGGAAGATTAGGGCAAGGTTGAATTTTTATGTCTTCAAGTGCAGGGGCATAAATTTCAAAATCATCTCTATTACTTACTTGTTGTTTCAATTGCTCGATGATGCTTACATTTTGTCGATAATTCAAGTCAATAATTATTATTACACTACCCAAAGGTATTTCATTCAGCAAGAAATTGAGATTCGTTTGAACTGTAGATATATTATAAATTTCATTCAGACAATTTTGAAAAATGAAGATTTGGCTTTTTTTAATTGTTCCCTTGATTGAGTGAAGAGAATTAAATTCGCATAAATTTAGGTAATTACTATTTAGTTGTAAATCTCCTGACCAATATTTCGGTATCACAAATTTTTGGGTAATATTTCTACTTAAAGTCCATTCGTCAGAAGCAATATCATATACATTAACAGTTAATTTTTTAATGTTTTGATACTTATCTGATAAAAATTTACTTAAACCAACAATTTCTGGACATGGGCCTGCACCAAACAAGCATACTTCTAGTGTTTCATTTATGAAATTTTGAAATAAATTTTGACTGTGTATAATTTCTAAAACTTGGAAATTCACGTAAACATAATGGGGATAATAGCGAATTAAATAAACTGCTTGAATCGACGGTTCAGAATAGCTTACTTTAACCTGATTTGATCTATAAGAAGACCACAATTGTTCTGCGGGTTTTTGTAATGATTGCAAATAGCTTTCAAATGTGCCGTGATTGTTTTTGTTATAAAAATCTAGAGATTTTTCTAATCCCTCTAAAATGCAATTGTACAATGTTGTGCCTTTTGTCTTTTTAATTGGTCTTTTTAGTTTAGTTTGAACACTAATTTTTTGTGTAATTTGTGTCTTTTGAGTTTCACGATTAATAATTACATTTTGCAAATTTTCTCGCTGTGCATTTAGAGATTTAATCTCTTCTTTAAGCCGATCAACTTCTACAACAATCGACTTATATTCTGCTTCAATCGTTATTTTTGATTGAGTTTTGCTACCAATTGCTTGTACAAGTTCTCTCCTTTGATTTTTCAGACTTAAAATCTGATTTTCAACACTTTTTAAGTTTTCGGTATGGCTGTGGGTGTTTTTAAGTTCTCGTTCAGATTTCTTGGTTAAAACGAACGCACTACTAATGGTGCTAATTGTTGCTATACCGCCTATAATCGTGCTTTTAGTAACATCTTTTTCTACTACTAGACCCAACCCAAAAGCAATACTAAAACTTAATGTCCCTAGTAAAAGTAAATTTTTCATAATTTGATTAGCGGTGATTTTATAGTGTTAATGAGATTGATTTTAAACGGCTTTTATAACCCTAAAAGTTAGATTTATTCGGGGTTCCACAAATTTAGCAGTTTTAGCTATCTGATGTTTCCAAAAGTGCTGGGTTTCACCTTTCATCAATAGTAAACTACCATTGGGCAAATCCAGATTAATTTTGTAGTTTTCTGATGTTTTATGTTTTAAGGAAAATCGGCGAGTTCCCCCAAAGCTAATTGAGGCTATAATAGGATTTTCACCTAATTCTGGCTCGTCATCGCTATGCCAGGAAACGCAATCTTTACCGTGACGGTATAGATTGAGAAGCACGCTATTAAAAGTAACTTCTGATATCTCTTCAGCCTTTGATTTAATTAATTTGAGTGTGGGAGTCCAAGGATCAGGATGCTGTTCGATGCCGGAATATGTATAGGATTTGCCTTCATCTCCATACCAACCTGTAAGTCTGGGTAAAGGTATCTTTTTTCCATAAAAATGAATAATATCCTGTTTCCAGTTAATACTAGAATATAAATCTGAAAAAAGACGATCGCTTTCTTCGATTCTAAAAAAATTGGGATATAAGATCACTTCTCCATCAGTATCAATAACTACTGTTTCTTGAAGATCGCTGCTATCTAGCTGATTATCCCCAAGTCTTATCTGATGATACATAATAATTGCCTCAAATCGAATCAATGAGTGTGGAATGATGATTTGGCATGATTGCTGTGATTTTAACATCGATCTCAACTGCCCGCAAACCCAAGAAACCGAGTTTTTGGCTGATTCTGTCAGCTATGACGAAGTATTGTCGCAAAAAACCTGGTTTCTGACGGCCCGCAAAACCAAGAAACCGGGTTTTTGGCTGATTCTGTCAGCTATAACGAAGTATTGTCGCAAAAAACCCGGTTTCTGACTACCCGCAAGCCCAAGTCAGACTCATAGAAAAAAGAAGGGCTTCATTCCTCTAATTAAAGCGGCACAACATACTTAGAAGGTTTAGCAGGTACTTTACCTTTTTTTGCCATAGATTGGTAAATCATGGCTGCTACTTCCGCGCGAGTTGCTGTTTTGTTGGGCTGCAAAAGTGTGGGCTTGGGGTGGTTGACAACAATGCCAGCTTTTGTTGCTGCTGCTACTTTGTCAACTGCCCATTTCGGCACTTTTTGTCTGTCTGTATAAACTTGTAAAATCTTGGTGGGATTCCCTTCTTTTTTCAGGTTTAAACCGCTAGCTAATGCTACTATGACTTCGACACGGGGAACCTCTTTTGTGGGACGGAACTCATTGTTTGGATATCCTTTAAGAAATCCTTTTTGTACGCTGCCATCGATCGCGCTAGCGGCAGGGTTCTTGTCTTTCACGTCTTCAAAATTAATCGGTTTTCGGGTCTCTTTTTTGTCGGACATTCGCTCAATTAAGCGGGCTAGTTCGGCTCGCGTCATTGGTTCATCGGGACGAAACTTGTTGTCTGTGAAATCAGTAAAGATTTTGCGATCGACCAAAGCGACAATAAATGGACGCGCCCAATATTTGTCAGGCATATCGGAGAATTTAACCGGCCCGACTGTTGGTTTAGGGGCTTTCGGTTTGGTAATGATTGCAGGGGGAGTCTCGCGCGCAATTGGCGTTTGGGGAACCACGATCGCCCCCTGGGGAGGAATTGCCGGTAAAATCGGCCCTAAAGGCGCAACAGGCGCAATCGGTACAATCGGTACAATCGGTACAATCGGCGCAATCGGTGCGGCATTAGGTTGCGAGGGAATCAGCTTTGTAGCGGGCGCAGGCGCGGGCGATCGCACATCCGAACTCGGCAGGGGTGTTAAGATTGTCGAGTTTCCGGGTGTGACAGCAGGCGCTGAAAAAACGGCTGGAAATTGCCAATTTCTCATGCCGAATTGATTGGGATTCTTGCTGGTGGCCCAAAAGAAAATTGTTCCCATCGTGCCGAAAGCAACCAAGATGGCAATCAATTCGTCGAATCCTAGAGGGTTTCTTTCCCCTGATGGGGGTTGTGAAGAAGACATATTGTCACCACATATCAATGTAGCAATTAAATCACATATTTTTTGGGTCTGGTAAATACACAAATCGATCGCTCAACTATTCCCAAATTCTCACCGTCAATAACTGCGGCGGCGTGGTATACAGAAGAGCGATCGAATCCACTTTTATCGATCGGGCGTTGCTGATTTTAGCAATCTTCTAATTAGCGCCCTCTGCTGCGGGAAGAGCCACTGCGACTAGGCCTGCGAGACGCCCCGCCGCTACCAAAACTCGGCTGGCGCTTGTATTCATTTTGACGCGGCTGCTGCGATCGTTTCAAAGTGCTGCCGCCGTAACCCGAACCGGTCGATCGATTGGCATTCGACGGTGCTTGCCGTCTTACTGGCGCATTCGATGTGGGCGATCGCAAGCGGCCCGTCGTCCTTAAAACTTGACGGTTGCTCACAGCAGCAGGCGGGGCTTGGTAGCGAGTTTGATATTGCGAGACAGCTTGGCCGTAAGTATTGCCGTACCCGCCATATCCGTTCATAATTACCCCAGGCTGATAGAGTGGCGGCACGTAATATCGCGGTGTAAATAACAAACTGCCGATCGCCTGACCTGCCACGGCCCCAGCAAACGGAGCCCAGAAGCCCGATTGCTGCCGCACCACCACCGTTTGCGGCTGACCTGTTTGAGGATTAGCAACAGTTTCAGTAACGTTATGAACGTACTCAATTTTAAAATCTTCTGTCAAATGCAGGCTCGCATTATTGTTATCAATTTTTAGATAACTTTTCTTACCAGCCGATATTTCTTCCTCCGTCAAACGAGCCATTTGTAAATCGGTACTGCGATAAATAGAAGAATTACCGGGGCCAGTATTCAGCAACATCAAACTGTACTCGCCATCGCCATCGTCGTAGGTAGCTTGCTGTACGGGATATTCCCCTTGACTCAAGTTATTCTTTGGTGAAGTACGCACCCTGTTAATCTCCTGATTTCCAGCAGCAGGATTTGTCGGAGCTTGGACTGAAGGAGAGCCGCAAGCGGTTGTCGTCACCAACAAAATTACAGCCATCAAATAAACTGTCAGTTTTCGCAGCATAGTCAATAATATTTGCTCATTGGTTGTTGGTCGTGAAAGCATTTCTGCGCCATCTTTAAGAGTGCGAGATGAATGTCGCGGCGAGTCTTCTAGCTAACCGCAAGCGTCCTCATATCGCCCTATAAAAAAAAGCTTTTTACAAAGCCCGTAGTTTTTCCTCGGTAAAAAGTCCGAACGATCGAACCTTTTTATTTTTCTTCTTTTTTTTAAATCGTGTCGGCTAACATTGTTTTTGTCAAAGCGAATTATTTTTACCAAAGCACTGGTTCGTTGTGTTGATGGCAACTTTTCCAGTTTTTAAAGGGGAATGAGTTCTGGGAAATTTACCAAAACTTGGTCGTTGGTAAGTTCGTCTCCCAATTGTGCCGGAGAAAAGTGAACTTGCACGGCTCGCAGCCTTTCCTGGTACTGTAAATTAATCAATGCTTTCAAACCAGCTTTCAGGGCGCTCATGTCAGCGAGGTCTGTTTCTAGGGCTGGAACTTCACCTTCATAAGCAACTGTCAGCATCACTACGACATTTCTAGTTACCGGCAAAGACAACGGGGAATTTTTCTCGTCAGCAGATGTGCTGTATTGAGGTTCGCTGAGATAGCGGGAGGCTGAATCAGTGAAAAGTTCATCCACATAATCGCCCGCTTCGCCTTCATCCCAAAAAACATCACCTTCATTAGCGGCTGCTTGCCAGTAGTTGTCATACTGTAACAAGTGATTGCAAATTTCTACAAGGCCTTCTCCCAAAACTGTTACATCGCCATCGGCATCAATTGCTTCTCTGGCGGTGCTGTTGAGAACTCCTAACATCGGTGCAACTTCTTCACCTGTTAGCTGAACGAACACGCGACAAACTGCTAATCTAGTTTTACCTGTAAATTGATTGAACCGATCGCGCAAACCACTCATAATTACCTATAGTTGTCATCTTTTGGGCAATGCTTTCTATCATATCACCCTATTGTAACTATTGTCATCTACCTTCAGATTGAGAGCGAGATTTTTTTCGGCGATCGCCCCCGCAGCCTATATTATCGCTTTGAGCGATCTAATTTTCAACAGTCGCTCTTAGACAATCCTAAAAAGCCTGTAAAGAGCAGGATCGAAGAGCCAGATCCGGCTGGGAAAAAAGCATTTTTTATTCAGCGCGCGATCGCCTCAAAAATTCGCGAGTTCCCGACAGCATTAAGCTGTTGCTCATATATATTGTGTATGGCGATTGAGGGTCCGATGGGGATCAGGGTAGAGGGGGAGAGGATTTGACAATTTTTGATTGTCATCAAAATATACAATGTTTATTTGCACAACAGCTTATTAAATGCCAAACACAAATGCTCGCAAATTGCAAGTTTAAAAACCTCCAATCTTGCAAGATGGGAGATTCCCTCAGCGAATACTTTGTCGCCGCGAGATAACTATTTGAGATCGTGTCGATTACCATCAAAGAACGGATCGCGCGTGCGTCATATCAATTCCGGTTGCACTCATACATGATGTTAACAGTCAACAGTCAACAGTCAACAGTTAACAGTCAACAGTCAACAATCAACAGTAAATTTACTATTCCGATGAAGAGAGGATTTGATATCAGTCAGCGTCCGTTTGTTTGGCTGCAAACTGAAGTCTGCACGCGCGATCCTTACTGATTGCAGTCTATTTGACGATCGCGCGCTTTACTGGTTCGATCGCACTTTCACAAACTAACTCTGCAACTTGCTCCACCGGCAAATCTAGCTCGCCGCCTGGAGCTTCCGGGTGTTCGCGAACCACAGCAACCGCATCTGCAGTCTCAGCTACACTTGCATATGCGATCGGCTCAACTGGCTCTTCAAAAACTTCAAAATTATCGCTCATCGCAGCACAAGCCGCAGAGGCCCGCTGGCCGGCGCGATAGCTCATGTAGGCCGCACCGCCACCCAAAACCCCAAACAAACCCAGAAAACCCAGAGCCGCTATTTTGTCGGATTTCCACGGATTCATTCGATCGGAGCCGCCCGAACCTAGGAGCGTTGTCGCAGAACCAGATTGAGTCGCCCCTGATTTTTTGTAGGAACAGGGAAATGCAGATGCAGCGTCACCTATGGCGATGCTACTGGCGATCGCTGCGACGGAAGCAATGCCAGCTAACACTTGAAACTTCTTCATGGTGCTCTGGAATATTGTAAAGGATATTTAAAAAATAAATGGTAACAGCTCTTCACAAATAGATCAACAGTCGCTATCTGCTCAAATCACAGATCGATCGCAAATATCCGCGATCGCCCGATCGCCACTATAATTTTAAATTACCAAAAATAAACAATAAAAACCTTGTTAGGTAAGCGTTACGCTCAAAATCACAGATAGAAATTTAAGTGTGTTGAGTCAATATTTCAGCGCCCCAAAATCAGAAAATCTGAAGTCCGACAACAGAAAATTCGATCGCTGAGCGACAAACACTTGATGACAAACTACATTTAAGGCTACTTTTAAAAAGACTTAGTTATTGGAAAAACTTTTATTTTTATGACAAACATTGGGAATCAACGCATTGAGCGAGAACCTCATCGATTGTTGGTGACGGGCGGGGCTGGATTTATCGGCTCGAATTTTGTGCATCACTGGTGCAGCAGCTATCCGGGCGATCGGGTAATCGTACTCGACGCTTTAACCTACGCCGGCAACAGAGAAACCCTAGCAACCTTGGAAAAAGGAGAAAATTTTCGGTTTGTGCAGGGGGATATTTGCGATCGAGCCCTAGTCGATAGCTTGCTCAAACAAGAAAACATCAACATAGTCGCCCACTTTGCCGCAGAATCCCACGTTGACAGATCAATTATCGGGCCAGCAGCCTTCGTTCAAACCAACGTCGTCGGAACCTTCACACTCCTAGAAGCCTTCCGCAAGCACTTTGAAGCAACAGACGACTCGTCTCTCAAAGCACAAATGCGCTTCCTCCACGTTTCCACCGACGAAGTTTACGGCAGTCTCGGCCCCGACGACCCAGCATTTACCGAAACCACCGCCTACTCCCCCAACAGCCCCTACTCAGCCTCCAAAGCCGGCAGCGACCACCTCGCCCGCGCCTATTTCCACACCTACGGCCTCCCCACAATCATCACCAACTGTTCCAACAATTACGGCCCCTATCACTTCCCCGAAAAGCTGATTCCATTAATGTGCATCAATATGCTACTCGGCAAACCCCTGCCAGTATACGGCGACGGTCAAAACGTCCGAGATTGGCTGTATGTCCTCGACCATTGCCGCGCCTTAGATGCCGTTATCCACCGCGGCCAACCAGGAGAAACCTACAATGTTGGCGGCAACAACGAAGTAAAAAATCTCGATTTAGTCAAGATGCTCTGCCAGCTAATGGACGAATTAGCCGAAGATTTGCCCGCGCGTCCTTGCGAACAACTGATCTCATTTGTCAAAGACAGAGCCGGGCACGATCGGCGTTACGCTATTGATGCCAGCAAAATAGAAACAGAACTAGGTTGGACTCCCTCAGTAACAGTTGAAGAAGGCCTGCGGCAGACCGTAGAATGGTACTTAGCCCATCGCGAGTGGTGGGAACCCCTGCTTTCGGAGGAATATCAAACCTACTACCAAAAAATTTACGCTCATCAGTAATTGGTAATTGCTAATTCGGGTAAGGTGCGAATTCCGCACCCTACAAATTCTTCTGATTTAATTAGATGAAAACTAATATCACAAACATTCACTCTTGTCAATTATTGTGAAGATTTAGTTAACATTCATCCCAAACGCATAAATTTCAGTGTTTGTGGCTGATAATTTCTATAGAGTTACCTGCTCGAGCATTTTATAAGCTTTTAGTAAAAAACAAAAAGCAGCAATGATAGAAATCAACTGGATCAAACAAATCCAAGAACCTAAATATTGGCTGTTAGGCATAGCCTCCGGCTTGATTGCCTTGCAACTGACTCTGGCTGCCAGAACAAACGACACAGACCTCTTCGGCACAATGTTAATGTTTTGGGGAGTCGTGGTATTTCTGATTTGGGAAAAACACGAATCCCTAACTTTTGAAAGCGGAGTTTTCGCCAGCTTTTTGGGAGCATCGTTAATTGCCTTCACTTTGCTCAAAACTTCCTCCATATCCGGCTACGACTTGTTTATCAGAGTTGCCCCTTTCTTATCTGGAATCAGTCTGGCTTTGCTAGCTTCCGGCACAAAAGGACTGAAACAATATTGGCAAGAACTGCTAATACTTGCCTATGTTATTATTCCTCCCGGCGCGATCGGAGTATTTGTTGACGTAGCCCTACTAACAGCTAAATTTTCAGCTTTCATCCTGCACTATCTAGGATTTGAAGTTATACGGAAAGGAGTTTTTCTTATCCTAGAAAAGGGCAGCGTCGAAGTGTATCACGGCTGTTCTGGCGTGAATGCTATCCTACAACTATTAGGACTATCCCTAGTTTTCTTGCTGATGTTTCCGACAACTAGGGGACAGAAAATTGTAGTCCCAATCGTAGCAATACTTATTGCATTTGTCGTGAATGCCGCGCGGATTGCTCTCCTGGCAGTGCTGGTATCGCTATCTCAATCAGAAGCATTTAAATACTGGCACGAAGGTAGTGGATCGGTAGTTTTTTCGATGATTTCTGTATTCTTTTTCGGGCTATTCTGCTGGTTTGCAATCTTGCAATCGGAACCGCCAAATAATAAAAAACAAAATTGCTAATGGCTATGACCTCTTGGAAACCAATTAGAATTTCTCTTTTGGCTGTTACTTTGGCAGGAGTTTTATTAGTGGCCGGAAAGTTGACATTCTATCCCTCAACAGGCAATAGTCTAGTAACCCAGTTTAATTTTCCCGAGTCGGTGCCTTTAGCAGAGTGGAAAATAATCAAGAGCGCGCCGCTGGAAATCACCGATACTTCACAAGTCAAGGCTGCCAGAAAGTATCAATATCAAAAAAATAGCAAGGATCTAGAAATAGAGATGCGCTATTTGGTGAATACCATTGGGGACGTGGAAGGTATGATGAAGGGACATACTATTCTCAAGTCGTCTCCTGGTAAGCTAGCATTAGCCAGCACTCAAGCTGCCGGGTTTCACGGAATTTTGCAACAGCAAAATCGACTGTATTTGAGTTCGTGTATCAATCCTCGCGGCAGTCCTACAGTAACTTCCCAACAGTTTAGATACAATCGAAATACTAGCGATTTGCAGCCGAACCGCATTTTGTTTTGGCTGTTGGGTAGGGGAAATATTCAAGACAAGCGCTGTTTGTGGACTCAGATGTCTATGCCTTTGGATAAAACAACTCCAGAAGATGCCAAAAAAACCCTAGAGAATGCTTGGGTTTCTTGGTATGGGTGGTGGCAGCCACGATTTCCCGAACCTTAAGTAAGTCGATTTTAGATTCTTCGACTTGCTTCGGCTACCCTGGCTCACAAGTCGCTCTTCGGGGAAGTTTTAGATTTTAGATTTACTCGACCTGATGAATCTGGGAACTCTAACTTTGGTCTAAAATTTGGAGATTCGACGACTTCAATCTGTAGTTTGTATCCGTTTTGAACGGAGAGATAGATTTTTTTGTTAACAACAACAGTGAGGATTTTATGAATGACATACAAGGCGAACAAGGTTTTTCTATTTACAGGCTGCGTTGGATTGGCTACGGTTTATTAATTTTGTCTTTATTAGATACGATCGCAGTTTTGATACCAGCAAACTTCGGCAATCGCGTCTGGGAATTGCAGACGATTGGCGCTGTAGTGGAACGGGTGCCAGTTCCGCTGCTGGCTATGGCGCTGATATTTTTTGGAGAAGATTACGATCGCAGGCGTTTTGAAGACCCTTTGTTAAAGCTTTTGTCTTGGGTTTCTTTGCTGTTGGCGCTGCTTTTTCTGTTGATGTTGCCTTTGGGAATTTTTGGCACTATCTACGTCAACAACCAAAACAGCAAGCAAATTACTACTCAAGCCGATCAACAATTAGCTCAATTGCAGCAAGTGGAAGAACGACTGAACAAGGGCACTCCTGAAGATTTAAGGAATTTGGCGGGGGAACTTACCCGTTTGGGGGTACCAGCGGATACGCAAAACCCGCAGGAATTAAAAAGCCAAATTCTTTCAAGAATTACTCCGGCTAAGGAACGGTTGAAGACACAAAGCGCCACGGTTCAGTCAAGTCAGCGCTTGGGGTTATTTAAAAATGCTGTTAAGTGGCTGCTGGGTGCGCTGATTTCTAGTGTGTTGTTTTTCACAATTTGGCGCGGTACTGATTGGGCGAGATAGTAGTTTTGAGTTTTGAGTTAGATGTAAGGTGCGCCGACGCGCACCTTACGAACTTATAAATGCAACAGAATCCACACATTTCAACCTCTATTATTTAAGAGTCTGCTCTTCAGGATATGCCAAAAATTTCGCGTCAGCCGTCAGCACCGGACACCCATGTATTTTCGCTGTTGCTACAATAAGTTGGTCAGCAGGATCGCGGTGAAAACCCGTGAGTTTGGTTGACTGAATAATCATAGGAATTGTGAGTTCGAGTTGCTGCACTCCCGGATAAGCTAAAGCTGCTGCTAACCACTCATCAACTGCTAGGGACAGAGTTAGTCTTCCCAGCTCTACCAATTTAGCGACTTCCCAACAAGAAATCATGCTAACTCCTAAACCTTGAGACTGATATTGTTGTATCCAGTCCTAGTGTTTTTGAGTCAGTCGCGCATTTTTGTCAACCCACCACACCCATATATGAGTATCCAGTACAATCATTGCAGCACTTCCCAATCTTCTGAGGGTGCAGCAGGTTCAAAGGGCTCATCATAGCGCTTGACACTACCGTGTAGAGGATATAAAAAAGATTTTTTTATAGTTTCGTTAACCAAATTTAGATAATCAACCAATTCTTGATATTGATTTAGTTCTGTTTCTTCTTCTGAAGTGAGAGCTGATTCTGTTTTTTGAGCTGTTAAGGTTTCTATTCGCTCCTGTATTTTGGTGGAAATGCGAAATACTAGGAGTCCTTTGACTAGCTCAATACGGATAGAACCTTCACTAGGTAAGCTGTTGGGTAAACGGTTCAGATTGAGAAGCAAATTAGTTGTCATAGTAGCTTGATTTAAATGTTATGAGAAGGTGCAGAATGCGCCCCCTACAAAGTTAAGAAATTAGGTGCTGAGCGATCGTGTTTTCGAGTTTTTCGGCAATGCCTTCTACCCAGTTTTCGTCTTGTTTGGTGTAGCTGCGGGGCGCGTTGGCACCTAAGATTAAAACGCCTTGACTGCCGATGGGCTGACAGATGACTCCTTGGGTATTTTCTGGTAAGTAGTCAAATTCAATTTTGCCGGGATAAATATCGAGCTTTACTAAATAAATTGGTTTGTTTTTGTCGATCGCTCGCTGCAATATTGGCCCTGGTTTAACTTCGGGATTGATGCCTAAAATGCCGCGCCGCAATAAAACTTTTCCTCGATACACAATGACGATCGCCCTTGTGGCGGTATTTGTCAACAGCAAACGCGATGCCCAGGCTAATTCTAGCTTGACGGCATCGGGTAAATCCGGCGCAAACTCGAAGCCTTCAGAGCCGATTAGCTGTACCGAATCGGGCGATCGCGCTTGCACCTGCTGCCACAGCAAGCCTGTTAAAATCAGCAGGGCGCTGATAATTACTCCCAAAGCGTCCGATCGAGCTTGAGAGTCTGTAATCTGCTCTGTTAGCAAGCGGTTTACCATCAGCAGCGTACCTGCTAACCCTCCTGCAACTAAGGGCAATTGCCGCAAAACTTTATTTGGATCGGATTTAGTCATTAGTCATTAGTCATTAGTTATTGGTTATTTGTTATTGGTTATTGGTTATTGGTTATTGGTTATTGGTTATTTGTTATTGGTTATTGGTTATTGGTTATTTGTTATTGGTTATTGGTTATTTGTTATTGGTTATTTGTTATTTGTTGACTGTTGACTGTTGACTGTTGACTGTTGACTGTTGACTGTTGACTGTTGACTAATAACTACTTCTTTCCTGCCAACTGCCAACTAACAACTGCCAACTAACAACTGCCAACTGCCAACTGCCAACTAACAACTAACAACTGCCAACTGCCAACTGCCAACTGCCAACTGCTTTCCTAACAACTAGCAACTGCTTTCCTAACAACTGCTTTCCTAACACCTGCTTTCCTAACACCTGCCAACTGCCAACTGCCAACTGCCAACTGCCAAATGCCAACTGCCAAATGCCAACTAACTTTACCCAACTTCTCCAGGTTCAACAATTCGCTGGAACAGATAACCTGTGCCGCGGGCGGTTAAAATTAATTCGGGATTGCTGGGGTCGTCTTCTAGTTTGGCTCGGAGCCGGGAGATGTGAACGTCCACGACGCGGGTATCTACGTGGCGTTCTGGCGTGTATCCCCAAACTTCCTGCAAAATTTCCGATCGCGAAAAAGGCTCTCCAGAACGGCTCACTAGCAGCTCTAACAGGCTGAATTCCATGCCTGTGAGCCGAATTCGCTCGTCGCCTTTGTAAACTTGGCGCTTGTTGGTATCAATCCTAATATTCGTGACTTGAATGACTCCAGAGCTGGGAATTCCCGAGGTGCCGTTTTTGTCAACTCTCCGCAGTACCGAACGGATGCGGGCTTCTAGTTCTTTGGGAGAGAAAGGTTTGACGACGTAATCGTCTGCGCCTAATTCTAAACCGGTGATGCGATCGGCTACGTCTCCCAAAGCGGTTAGCATGATGATGGGTACGTCTGATTCTTTACGCAACTCCTGACAGACGCCGTAACCGTCTAGCTTCGGCATCATCACGTCCAAAACCACTAAGTCTGGTTCGCTGTTGCGAAATGTTTCGAGAGCTTCTTCGCCGTCAGCCGCGGTGACGACATCGTAGCCAATCATCGAAAGGCGAGTCTCCAGAATGCGCCGGATACTGGCTTCGTCATCGACTACCAGAATTTTTTCTTTATGGTTTTCCAATTTACCGAGCACTCCTTAAGTTACATTTCAGATAATGTTAATTTTTTGTACCCTATCATAGAAGCTACAGATTGAATCATTGGTGGCGATCGATCTGAAAGCTTTATAATTGCTTTAACTCAGATTTTTCTAAATGTTAGGGTGACTATTTATCATCATAAACAATGGCTAAGCCTCGAATACAATATATTTGTCGGGAATGCGGGTATGATTCACCACAATATTTTGGCAGGTGTCCTAGCTGTCACAAGTGGGATTCTTTTGACGAGCAGTTGGAACAACCTACTGCTGGTGGCTCGCGGGTTGGTTTAACTGGGGTGACAACTAAGACGGTGGGCGGTTCGCCTCCTGATAAGTCGAAGGGTCAACCGAGAGTATCTTTTAGATTATCGCAGATTGCTGACCAAACTCAGTCTCGCTGGCCTTCTGGTTACGGGGAGCTCGATCGAGTTTTGGGAGGCGGGATTGTTCCGGGTTCCCTGGTGTTGATTGGCGGGGAACCGGGTATCGGGAAATCGACGCTGCTTTTACAGGTGGCGAATATGTTGGCGCGCAAGGATCGGATACTCTATGTCAGTGCGGAGGAGTCTGGCCAACAGGTGAAATTGCGATCGCAGCGTTTGGGTGTAGCTAATCCGGTGGATTTGTCAAGCAACGGCGGACATAAATCCGGCAGCAACGGGGAAGCTAAAGCGGATTCCGAGGACAAGTCAGCGGAGAATTTCTACTTGCTTCCTGAGACGGATTTAGAAGTAGTTTTGCGGGAGTTGGAATCGCTCAAACCGAATGTGGCGGTGATTGACAGCATCCAAACTATTTATTTTGCTAGTTTAACATCGGCTCCGGGTTCGGTGGCTCAGGTGCGGGAATGTACGTCGGCTTTGATGCAGGTGGCGAAGAGGGAAAATATTACTTTATTTATTGTCGGTCACGTTACTAAGGATGGAGGTTTGGCGGGGCCGAGGGTGTTGGAACATTTGGTAGATACTGTACTTTATTTTGAGGGCGATCGCTTTGCTTCTCACCGGCTTTTGCGATCGATGAAAAACCGTTTTGGGGCGACTCACGAAATCGGTGTTTTTGAAATGGTAGCAGAGGGTTTGCGAGAAGTAGACAATCCGTCGGAGTTATTTTTAGGTAATAAAGATGAATTTTCTCCCGGTACTTCTACGACGGTTGCTTGCGAAGGAACTCGACCGATTTTAGTAGAAATTCAAGCGTTAGTTAGTCCTGCGAGTTTTGGTTCGCCGCGCCGCTCTACTACGGGTGTTGATAATAGTAGATTGCAGCAAATTTTAGCTGTTTTGGAAAAAAGAGTGGGGATTCCTTTGTCTAAATTAGATACTATTGTAGCTTCGGTGGGCGGGTTGAAGGTGGAGGAACCGGCATCGGATTTGGCAGTTGCGATCGCGGTTGTGGCCAGTTTTCGCGATCGGGTAATTGATGCGCGCACAGTTTTGCTGGGGGAAGTGGGTTTGGGAGGACAGGTGCGGCCGGTTTCGCAGTTGGAATTGCGACTGAGGGAGGCGGCTAAGTTGGGGTTCAAAAGGGCGATCGTTCCGAAGAATCAACCGGTGCCAGATTTGGGGATGGAAATTATTCCGGTGGCGAGAGTAATCGATGCAATTATTGCCGCAATTCCGGCTACTCCGGCTCAGTTGCAGTCTGATGATATGGAGTTGCCGCCTGTGGATTTGGAGGAAGAGGATTTATCGAATTGAGTTAGAATGGTGATGTTAAAAATTGATAGTAAGGAGGCAGAAATTATGTATCAAGTAGACATTCTTGAGGCAAAAGAAAAGTTTTTGGAATTGATCGAAGCGGCGATGAGAGGTGAAGAAGTTGCCATTAGTAAAGATAACCAGCCTGTTGTAAAATTGGTAGTAATTGCCAAACAAGCTAAACCCAATCGACAAGCAGGAAGTGCTAAAGGAATGGTTTGGATGTCCGATGATTTTGACGAACCGCTAGAAGAATTTAAGGAGTACAGGTCATGAGCTTAAGGAGGTAATAGCAACGTGAGCGTTAGATTACATCCCCATGCTCAAGCACGATTGATTGAGTGAGGTGCAACTGAGGCAGAAGTAATTGCTACTGTAGAAAGTGGTACAACTTTTCCGGCCGGGTTTGGTAGAACCGGATTTAGGCGCAACTTTTCCTTCAATGCTGAGTGGCAGGGAAAAGTTTATGCTATGAAGAAAGTGCAGGATCGCAGCGTCAGAAGGCGAAGACTGGATAATTATCACTGTAATTGTCAAATTATTTTGAGCAGGAGGTTCCATGAAACTGACTTACGATCCGAGATACAACGTAGCTTATATATACCTGAAAGAAAAAAATGCACAGGTAGAAACTATCCAGGTTAGCGAGCAAATGAATGTAGATATTGCCCCAGACGGTACTATTTATGGAATTGAATTACTCAATGCCAATCAACAATTAGGGGCGGACAGTCAAGGGAAACTGATTGTTGTCAACGAAGCTTTAGGAGAATATTCCGAAATTCAGCTTGCACTTTAATGGAATTGAAAACAATCAGTAAAAATGTGGTTGCTGGATGAATGCTAGGAGTAACATCAAATGATTCAAACTAACTGGCAATGCGTACACACCCTTCACGGGCATTCATGTTCGGTAACTTCTGTTGTCATCACTCCCGACGGACAGACTGTAGTTAGCGGAAGTTCTGATAGCACAATTAAGCTGTGGAACCTCAACACAGGGCAAGAACTTCACACTTTATCAGGACATTCACAAGGGGTTACATCCATTGCCCTCGCCCCTGATGGCCAAACTCTTGCTAGCGGCAGTAAGGACAAAACTATCAAGCTTTGGAATCTCAGCACTAAAGAGGAAATTTACACCATCACCGGACATTCAGACATAATTACTTCTGTAGTTATCAGCCCCGACGGGAAGACTCTGGCAAGTGCCAGTGAAGACACAACTATCAAACTTTGGAACCTTAGAAATGGAGAAGAAATTCGGACTTTAAAGTGGCCAGTAGAAGTATTTTATAGTTTGGCTATTTTATTCAGCCCTGACGGAAAGATTCTACTTAGTAGCAGTGCAGATGATTATGTTTCTCTAAGTGCAGTAGCTTTTAATTTAACCACTGGAGATGAAATCTGGACAAAGCATTGGCAGGAGGGTATGGACTCTGTTTATGCGATCGCTGTTAGCCCCGATGGAGAAACTTTTGCGACTTTGCACTGTGTGGGAACTATTAAGCTGTGGAATCTCTACACGGGAATAGAAATCTATACTCTTGCGGAAAATTCAATGGGGGACTTCTGCTTAGCTTTTAGCCCTGATGGGAAAATTTTAGCAAGTGGCGGGTGGGATTCTGGCAGCGAAGAGAATAGTACGGAACCTGGTATTATCGAACTTTGGAATCTCGATACCAGAGATAAAATTTGCAGTCTCTTGGGGCATTCATGGGGAGTTTACTCTGTGGCTTTTAGCCCGGATGGGCAGACTCTGGTTAGTGGAAGTGATAACAAAACTATCAAGATTTGGCAAAGAGATTTATAATCGTGCGAGTTTTTTTTATAACTCAAGGAATTAGAAAGTAAATCACAAACTGAATAATGTTGTAAAAAAAATTGACCTAAAAATTATGAAAGCATACGAGTTTCCCGCAAAAGTCACAGATGAAGGGAAAATAGAATTTCCCGATACTATCTTAAAATACTTGACAGCTAACCAAGAAGTCAGAGTTATTGTTCTGGTGCAAGAACCAACAAACTCCGAAGCGGATGAAGTAGAGGAAAAAACAGATTGGCATCGTCTTGCCGCCCAACAATTCTTTGCCGATTTCAGCGAACCAGACGCAATTTACGATGAGGAGTGAGCTATGACTAATTATCAGTTTGGAGAATTAGTTATAGTCGCATTCATCTTTGCAGGTACAACCGAAACTAAACGCCGTCCTGGTTTGATACTGTTGGACACGGGAGATGAAGACACGATCGTTGCTAAAATAACCAGTCAAATCCCTCGTACAACCTTTGATGTCGAAATTCAGGAATGGCAACAAGCAGGATTAAAGCGACCTTCAGTGGTTCGCTTACATAAACTGAACACATTACATTACAAAAAAGTTTAGTGGAAAGGAGACTGGGAATATTAACCCCAGATGATTTGGCGCAAGTGCGAGATAGAGTCAAACAAATCTGGTCTTTTCTTTGATGAACATACAAGCTCGCAAGCTTTTTCACCCCAACATGAACAAGTCAAAAAGACGTAAAAATCAGTGGTCAAATGAACTCAACGACATTATTCGAGGTGCATCGGGGGGCTTTTTGTTCGGAATTCCCCTGCTTTATACGATGGAGGTTTGGTGGATTGGTTCGCACAGTAAACCGATCGACATTTCGATCGCCATTGCAACTACTTTTATCGCCGTTTTCTTGCTGGTTCGCACTGAAGGTTTTCGCAAAACTAAGAACATCCGCTGGCGAGATGCTGCAATGGATACCGTAGAAGCGATCGCAATTGGGATTGTCTGCGCCGCTGCGATCCTGTTTTTGCTCAGGGAAATTAGGCTGGAGACTCCCCTGCAAGAAACTTTGGGGAAAATCATCTTTGAAGGCCTGCCGTTTGCCTTGGGAGTAGCCCTGGCCAACGGTTTCTTGAGCGGCGATCGCTATCAAAGCTCAGACGGCGACAGCGAACCTACAATTAATCCAACTGTAGCAGATATCGGCGCTACTTTAATCGGCGCTACGATCGTTGCTTTCAACATCGCCCCAACCGACGAAGTGCCCATGTTAGCGGCAGCTATTTCGCCGCCTTGGCAATTAGCAATTATTGCCGCTTCGCTGCTAATTTCCTACGGTATTGTATTTGTAGCAGGCTTTACTTATCAAGAAAAGCGCCAACAACAACAAGGGATTTTTCAGCGTCCCCTCAGCGAAACTGTAATGGCGTATTTAGTATCGCTGGCGGCTTCTGCATTTATGCTGTTTTTCTTCCAAAAACTCAGTTTTGACGCTCCGTGGTCGATGTGGTTGAGCTATACGTTAGTATTGGGATTGCCGGCGACAATTGGCGGCGCTGCGGGGAGGTTAACGGTATGAGTGAAAACAATACAGAAAGCGATCGCGAACAGCAACAAAAAAGAAATCCTGCTGAATGGGTGACATTTGCGATCGCCTGTTTCATCCTTTCTGGCCTCACCGGACTCGTACTCTACAACTGGGCGACTAAAGAACAGAAACCTCCGGTGATTTCTGTCACTCGCAATGCACCAATTCGCGAAACCCAAGGGCAATTTTACGTGCCGTTTACAGTGACTAACACGGGCGGCGAAACGGCTGAATCAGTGCAAATTATTGCGGAACTACGAGTCAACGGCGAAGTTTTGGAATCCGGCGACCAACAAATTGACTTTTTGTCAAGCGGCGAAACTCAAGCAGGAGCTTTTATTTTCAGTCGCAACCCCAGTCAAGGTGAATTGATCGTGCGATCGAGCAGCTACAAACTGCCTTAACACAGATAAAAATCGGCGGTTAAAACCTTTTCACCTCTGTGAACTCTTCCTCTTCCTTCGCGCCCTAGCGCTGACGCGCGGCTTCGCCTAAAGCGTCTTCGCGGTTCGTTCAATCTAAAAAAAAACCTGGCGCGTTGGCATTTATTGCTATATTCCGCGCAGGCGCGATTTCAATCGCCGCTTTGGAAGTGCGATCGCCCTACTGCTTCACTTGATTATTTTCCCACTTCCAAACACAGCTAGAAATCAAATTTGTACAGATATGAGCCGTAATTGGCACTAACAAATTCCCAGTCACTAAAACACTGTAACCTAACAGCAATCCCACCGCCGTCGCCCAAACAGCATAAGGCCATTGATCCGTGCCTCCTAAGTGCAGAATGCCGAAGCAAAAACTTGATAAAATTAAACCAGTAAAATTCATTCCCAAGGCAGAAAGCATCACGCCTCGAAATAACAATTCTTCGCTCAGTCCCGGTAGCAGTCCCAGCCAAATTAAATCCGGCCAAAATAGGGGTTTGAGCACTACTTCTAAGTAAACGTCAGCACTCCGGCGATAACCGGGCCAAAGGCGATAAACGATCGCGCTACCGCCTGTAATTGCCAGTCCGATCACACATCCTGCGAGCAAATCCATTACGTTCAATTTGACTGGCAAAAGCGATACCGATCCAAATAGCAACCACACTTTAGCTACCGCCAGCAACATAATGGCTGTTACACCCATTGCTACTAAAACTTGGGTGCGCGTTAAGGGTTCAATTTCAGGATTTTCGGGAAGTTTTTCTGCCACTTAATCAATTTTAGATTATGGATTACAGATTTGAGATTTGTTGAGCTGAGTCAGACAAACAACGCAGGGGGGAAATGTCTGCACCCAAGGAAGTTGGAGTGATGCCGGCTCGTAAAGCGACCAAGACTCCGATCGCCTCTAAATATGAGTTTACCTGCAAAGCTTTGATTCCGAGTTTTTCTGGAGTCGCCTGCATCTGGGTTTTGTTGTCGCCCACAGCGATAATTTGTACCGACGATCGCCCGCTCAAACTCAGGATAGCACTGCCGCCGCACGCTGTGGCGGGTATGACCACCGCATCGACTCGATCGGCAGTAATCGATAATTGACTCCCTAGAGCGCTTTCTGGCCCGACAAATTGGGGAGCTTTGCCCAGACCGGCAAGCACGCAAGGTAAAAAAGTATACCCGATTTCCTCAGCAGCCGATCGCGGGGAAAGCTGCGGATCGAGGGGAAGCGCAGACAGCGCCGGGGCGTGGGCGCAGGGAATTTTAAAAGTTCTGACGATCAGGTGGCTGATGACAGCTTCCGCGCCGGCGAGGGGGTCAACTCCTTTGCCGCGGCGGTAGTTTTCGAGGGCGATGCTACCTTCATCGTCGGGAAATCTCGCCACAACGGCGATCGCCTCGACTTTTGCTTGTCGGATCAATTTTTCGGCGGCGCGCAATAAACTGTCGGGATTGCCGATTGTCCCCCAGGATGCCCCTGATTCTGAAATACGCAATTCTACTTCCAGGGGGCGATCGGTCAAAATACAATCACTTACGTTCAAACCTAATGTGGCCCTAGCAGCGTCAACGGCTTGCAAGTGCCGCAACTGCAACTCTGGTTCGATCGCGGAATCTAGGATTAAGCCTATGCGATTTTGATGTACTGGTTGCAATCCCCAGCATCCTGCTGCAAACTTGTCAAGGGCGTAACCTTCCACGTAGAGAGCGTTAGGTATCGGCCAATAAAGTTGAGCGCCGTTGAGGACGTTGGGGTGAGTAATCAGCGTATCTGAAACTTGGGCGATCGCCCTAGCCACCGGCAGCGCATCTCCTGCAAAGCCACCAATCGAGGCTCCAACGCCTGTGGGGACTATCAAAACCACTGTTAAAGGGGGAGAGTTCACGCTGCTACGGGGGATGATTCCACGAGCACGTAGCCTTCTACCACAGCTTTTTGGCGATCGACATCCACATCTGTGACAGCCCAGCGCAGCGGTTCGCCGTGCTTTTGCAGTTCAATTTCAATCGCCGAGTGCAGTTCTTCGGCGGTATCGTGGAGGTCAACTTCTGCGGAAATGAAATGGGTGGTCATAGGGCGATCCATAATAGGTTTACCGCGATCGATATTTATGTCAATTTTAGTTTATTTCTATGGTTTGCCAAACTGCCGAGCGTACACAATATCTTCTTTTTCTGTTTCTATCTTCAAGTTCGATCTCGGATAAGCAACGCACAGCAACACATAACCTTCCGCCTGAAGTTCCGGGCTCACGCCCATCCCATCGCTTTGTTCGACTTCCCCTTCAATAATTTTTGCAGCGCAGGTAGTACAAACCCCCGCATTGCAAGAACTCGGCAACTCAATACCCGCAGCGGCCGCCGTCTGCAGAATTTGTTTGTTTTCCGGCACTTGTACGGTATGGGTAGTGCCTTGGTGGATCAATTCAACAGTGTAAATCTTGGACATATTTCTATTAATCGTTTTAATTCTCGATCGGAATTTACGCTAAATTTGCAAACAAAGCAATAAATATATTACCGCTGTCGGCGATTTTGTGCAAATTTAAAACTACACTGTTTATTGCCAATAACTTTCATTAACTTAACTAGCAGTGCGATCGTGTCCAGCCCCGCAAGCTACGGCATTTTGTCAAGCATTTTTTCACAAACAATCGCAAACAGCACGGGCGAACTCTGCCAGAAAGCAGTTAGATATAACTAATTAACCAATATTTGCCATCAACCCAACAACTCATCAACAGCAACACTAAAACCCGGTAGAACTAACTGAGTGCTGATTGTTAGTTGTTAGTTGTTAGTTGTTAGTTGTTAGTTTTTAGTTGTTAGTTTTTAGTTGTTAGTTGTTGGTTGTTAGTTGTTAGTTGTTAGTTGTTAGTTGTTAGTTGTTAGTTGTTAGTTGTTAGTTGTTAGCTATTAGTTGTTGGTTGTTAGTTGTTAGTTATTAGTTGTTAGTTGTTAGTTGTTAGTTGTTATTTGTTAGTTGTTAGCTGTTAGTTGTTAGTTGTTAGTTGTTAGTTGTTAGTTGTTAGCTATTAGTTGTTAGTTGTTAGCTGTTAGTTGTTAGTTGTTAGTTGTTAGTTGTTAGCTGTTAGTTGTTAGTTGTTAGCTATTAGTTGTTAGTTGTTAGCTATTAGTTGTTAGTTGTTAGCTATTAGTTGTTAGTTGTTAGCTATTAGTTGTTAGTTGTTAGCTATTAGTTGTTAGCTATTAGTTGTTAGCTATTAGTTGTTAGTTGTTAGTTGTCAATTGGTAATAAAAAATGGGTAATTAGTAATTGAAACTAACCAATTCCCAATTCCCAATTCCCAATGCCCAATTCCCAATGCCCAATGCCCAATTCCCAATTCCCAATTCCCAATGCCCAATGCCCAATGCCCAATTCCCAATGCCCAATGCCCAATTCCCAATGCCCAATGCCCAATTCCCAATGCCCCATTTACTCAATATTAATTTGATTGGGAGGCTTCGGTTGATTCTGCTTGTCATCCCTCAAAGTTTTGCGTCCCGAACTAGCATAATCCTTGTACAATTCCACAAACATCTTTGTCAACTGCTGCAAAGAAACTTCTTCACCATTAATTTGAGCTTTCATATAAGTTTTAAGCACTTCAATGTAAGCCAAACCGAGGGCAAGGGTGAGAGTTGCCGCCGTTGCACCGGAGATTGCACCGCCGACAACAGTACCAGCACCGGGAATCATTTTGATCAAATTAGTCACAATACTTCTACCCACAGCAGTAACCCCGCCAGCACCGCTAATCGCAGATAGCATCGCCGAAACAAACCCCTTATCAAAGGGCATTCCAAAAATCACAGTAATATTAGCAATCATTGCCGTTTGCATCGCCATCAAAATCGGCGCATCAGCAAACGGTACAGGAGTCGCACCGACAATTGCAGAACCGGCAACATAACCAGTTACATACTTAAATGCCATGTCAGATTTGAGCGAAACATTGGCAATTTGTTCTTTCACAAAAGCTTTTTGAGCGACTTCCGGCAGCAGTTGAAAAGTTGCATCCACCAATTTGTCTAAACCGTGAGATTTTACTGTATAATCCTCATCTATTTCTTCCGGTTCTGCCATGACGGGGATGATTTGACTGACTGGCAAATTCATGTGTTCGAGTTGCTTGAAAAACTCGCTGGGCTTTTTCGATGTAGTTTGAGTGAGCACTAAAATCACTGGTACATCTTTGACTTCCATTTCTTTTAGCCAGTTTTCCTCGACTGATTCTATTCTATTGGCGCTGTGATTGATGCAGTACCAGATGACGTGAATGTGTTCTTTGGGGTGCAGGAGTCTTTGGTCTTCAATTAGTTTAGCAACGTTTAATTGAATAATTTTAATTTGTTCGGCGTTGAGTTCTAGTCCGGGAGTGTCGTAAACTGCGATCGGGCAATTCGGTTTGGTATATTGGCGAATACCGTGAGTGACGGGGCGGCCGACTCCGGTTTCTGCCAAGCGCTGGCGAAACACAGAATTGATCAGGGTACTTTTGCCGACTCCGGTTTTGCCGATGACTAAAACATTGCACTGTCCCACTTGGTTTTCTGCTTCTTTGAAAGCGTCGTAACTTTTGTTTAACAGCTCGTCTAGGGAAAAGTCGTCTGACATGGCGGTTTGTGCTCCGAGAAGGATGGGAGATTAAATCTGGATTTCAAACACCACCGAAGAGAATTCGGAGGCTCTACAAACGAAGTCCGCACAACGCGAGACTGGGGGAGTCTTAAAGATATTGTAGCAATTTAGTTTGATGTTTAAGCTAACAGTCGATCGACCTCGATGCTGAAACCGCTGAGGATTTGTTGAGTGGTGGCAGTTTCACCGGCTCTAAATGTCAGCATTCTATCTTGAGTTATCACGAATATTAAACGACTTTCTGGAAAAACTAACCAGACTTCCTGACAGCTAGATGCTAAATATTCCTGTGCTTTGAGAAAGACATCTTCCGCGATATCGGTGGGTGAAACTATTTCGGCAATTAAGGGGAAACTTTGGGGTAAAGTGGCAATATTACCAAATTGTGCAACTAATTCGGGTGTGAGATAAGCGACATCGGGCCGGCGAATTTGTCGGCTAGTGCGACAAGGTGGTGAAATATAAAGTTTACCTCCATTTTTGCTTAAAGTTCTGTAATTTGCCCAAGCACAACCCAGCCTTGATTGAATTTTACCATGCTTGACTGTGACTCCATCTTTCTCAACGAGTTTTCCATCCACCCATTCGATTTGGTCGAGGGGATTAGCCGTGAACTCTTCTAGAGTAAAATGCTTCTGTGCGACAGTAGCAGCGACCATAGTTATGTATTGGCTTTTGCATATTCGCCGATCCTATTATGACAGATCGGTACAGAGAAGGATATCTGATTCAATTATTCAATATTCTCAGAATTTTCAGATTGATCGCTGTCAGGCGGTAAAAAATCAGGATTAAGAACTTCTTCTTCCGTAAAAGGAGACTCTGGGGGGAATATCGCAATAGATAAACCTGTTTCATCTGCGGCTAATTCCCTAGCATCTTGATAAGATTCATTAAATATCTCTTCAAAAAAACGATATAAACTCGGACTGGTTTTGAAGGTATCTCGGATGCGTTTACGATGTTCACGAATGGTGTACACCCAACTATTTGTTCGTTTTTCTGGCTGATATTTATACTTAAGTAAGTGCATTAAAAGTACCCTCAAATTACTTTTTAAAGCATTTTTATCGCTTTTTCCCATACTTTCTAGTTCCTCTAGTAAGTTCTCTAAATCTATTTCGGCAAACTTTCCCTCTTTTAATAAGTTGATAGTTGTCTGTAACCACAGATAAAAATCCCGTTCGTAAAGGGATGTTATTGCAGTTGTTATTGATTGGATAGTTGTCATTTTGTTTGACTCCCTTTCTCTTCTCTAGACATAAAGTGTAACATATTCGATAATTTATCGCTGAAGTTAGCTTTACGGGCTCAAATGAGCCGAAATATGCAAGAAGTGCGATCGGTTTGTTTAAAGGTATGGATGACAACCCCTAAATTTCCTGTTTCATCTAAGCCTATTATGATGTTGGATCAAACCTTCACCAATGGCGCAAACTCCTCTAATTTCACTTGTAGGTTATCTACCAGCATTAAACGATAGCTTTCTGTAGCTTTCAACTTTTGGAAAACATAACTAGCAAAATCATCACACCACTTTTGCCTCTCAAGTTCATTCGAGATGTTCAACGCTCTGATTGATAGGTTATAAGGGTATTCTTCAAATTTGATATCTCGATCGTTTTCAAAATCATGCTTTCCTACAGTAAGAGTGATTGTTGAGTTGCGAAACTCATACCAGTTATCAGTATCATCAGAAACAAGCTCAAATTTTAGAGCCAATATCAACTCTAATTGTTTGATTAAATGTTCGATGTCCTGCGGAAAGTATACAAAAATATCTAGTGTGCGAGACATAAAAACCTCCTTTATTGAAACTCAGTAAAAGTGATGTCATAGATATCGCCAATAATTCGGACGCTATCAATTTTTCCGCGTGTAATATTTTTCGCCCTCTGCAAACCTCGTTCAGCCTCAGCCTCTATCAACCCAGACACCCTAGCATCTATAATTATATCCCTAGCTTGTCCCCCTCGTCTAATCGAGTTGTTGATCTGATTTTTCACTGTCGCGCTTGTAGCACCGGCATCTAGACTTTTGAATTCAGTGCGTTTTCCATCTACCTCAGCATCGGGATTTCTACCTCCATCGGTTTTTTCTACCAAGGCTTTAACATTCTTTCCCTCTCTTTCCAGAAATTCAGCAATCGCTCTTTCGGTTGCACCAAAAGCTCTTTCTGATTCATCAATACTGCCACAATTAGCCGAATTTTGCTTAGGGGTTTGGTTAGTCCCGTTATTCACCATTTTTGGTTATTTAAAATTTTGGTGAATTATCGCACATTATGAGCCAAGTCACTTGAGAAAAAGAACTGGGTTTCTCACTTAGTCAATACAATGATTCCTCTCCCATCAGGTTCTACTATTACCCTAATACTAACACTATCTCTAGTTCCTTCAATCTGCCATCTTACGGGCTTACCAGCAAAGAAGTTACTTAAACTTTTAGCAAAGACTTAAGATAAGTATAAACTCTGAAACAATAAATTCTCTTTGATTTTCTGACAATTAATGGCACTTTTGCAAGTAGCCTGCTATTACTATTATGGCCGGTAAAGACGATGATTTTATCCCATAACCATTGTAAAATTAAGTTGGTATTGAGAACACAATGATGGCACATTAAATGGATTGACGGAGTAATTCTAGCTCTTTCTTCATTAAAGTGGGATCGCCAATTTCTAATATTCTGTCAATAATTTCTAATTGCGTCTTCTTCTTACCTTTTTCTATCCATTTTTGATATTTCGGATCGGCGAGCATTTTCTGATATTCCTGATATTCATTAACTTCTTCTTCAAAATCCTTTAGAATTTCATAAGGTAATTCCTCCATATCCTTAGCATCAGATATTATTTTATACTTTTCATTCGTAAGAATTTCATCAATATCATCAGAAGGCTTATAAGTTACATTTACTCTATATCTTACAAAACATCCTTCTGTCGTTTCTTGATCGGAACTATGAGGCATTATTTCACCAATTTGGAATATCTTGTTTTCTGTTGAAAATAAGAGGCATAAAGAACCTTCGCGAAAATCCTCTTTCGCTTCCTCTAGAGTTGTGGGTGACGAGTGAAAACAATTTATCTTCTCCCTACCATTAACGAGATTAGTTGCCTTGGCAATAAGATCACTATCAGTCAAGACACCTAGTTCAATGAATTTACCATCTGATCTGTTTGGTATGGGTTGTTGATCTTGATTTACAGACGTAGAGTTTTCTTGAGACGGTGGGAGAACTTCATTTTGATTTTCAGAAGACTCTCCATTATATTTATTAATTTTTTCTGCAAATTCCTTGATTTTTTGTTCCCATGAATTATATTGATTGTTCTGGTACTCGTCAATTATTTTTTCCCATAAATCATATTCCTTAGAATCAATATATATCTCAGACAAACGAGCAATTAATGTTTTTGTTAAGTTGAAGTTGTGGATACTAATACATAATTCTCCCTCACATTCAAGACCTGGCCGAGTTAGATTAGATGACCCTATGATCGAAACACCTATCTGAATGTCAGCTTTTATCTTCACATTCCGACTCCGACCTAAAAAACAATAGGCTTTGATATGAAAGTTCTTCTTAGGGCATATAAAGTGAACAGATTTATTATTAGGTTTTTTTGATTTTTCTGATTCGATAAAATCTAATATTTTTTTAATATTTTTAATCTCATTAAAGAAGTTTTTGCTGCCGATGGCAATCACAACTTTCGCATCTTCTGTTAAAAAATCGGCTGAAAGAATTTGTTTTACTTGTGTCACCCCAGCATCATCAAAAAAAGCAGAAAAAATATAAATTTCACTCCAATAAAATTGTTCGGAATCTAATAAAGTATTGATTTTATTTTTTAAGCTTTCTTTGTCGTCGTACAAAAACTGATAATTCATCGTAAATACCTCCAATTAATTGATATAAAACTTTTTAGGTAAGATGTAAACCACAATTTGATTATCTTCCCTAAAACTGCGCGATCGCACCTAATAAAGTTGACTAAAAACATAATCAGCCAACTCAATCACAGCCTACTTCGACTCCGACGGCGGGAACCCACCAAACGCATAACCGCAGACTGAGCGGACTTAGCCTGTAATTCCCGCGATCGCCTGGGATGTTTGAAAGGTTACTCATGGGCTTAACAAGGGATAGAGAGGGAAACGCATGGAGAAATTATAACTGTTGCAGTCGAGCTTGAACCAATTTTTGAATATTTGTGGCAGAGATCGGATTTATGAGAGTTACGCACAGCAAAGAAACCGGGTTTTTCACTTAGTTAAAGGCTTGGATACCGTATTTTCGCAAAAAAACCCGGTTTCTAATCACCCGTGTTTTAGTCATAATTTAAAAATGTTGCAGCAGAGATTTCTCTTGTGCATAAACCTTTCGCAGCGATTCCAGGGCGATCGCACTTAACATCAATTTAATCACCCCCACCATTTCCCCCCACTCCAACAATTCAGAAACACAAACAGCTTTGTGAAATTTCTCCGCATAGAAATCCACCCAAAAATCCGGCGCGTGTCTCTCTTTCTGACTCGCTATCCGGCGCTTCCAATAACCAAAATCTAAACCAGAGGGCGATTCCACTCCCACCACTGGCGGAAAGTCGGCATAACTCACAAACCGACTCATCCCTTGGGCGTGTACGTACAGGATATGCGCCCAGCACTCGAAGCGATATATTTGTTCTACCTTGATTTTCAGCAGCCGCGCGATCGCCTCTTTGGTGACAAACCGGCTCAATCTGTGTCTGGGGGTTGATTTTCTCGAAAAGCTTGCTAACATTATAGAAATCTCCTTCGCTTGATGTCTCTCTTGAGTTAATGTCTCTCTTGATTGATGTGTATCTCTTGACTGATATGTCTCTTGATTTGGGAATTTAGTTGATAAGTTTCTTGTTTAGGGAATGTGGTTGATGAGTCTCCTGCTTAGGGATTTGAACTTTGACAGGCGATCGTCCTTGAGTTTTCCAGGCCTGGGGGCGATCGCTTTTTACATTATAATCTTACGACCTATATCAATCATCTGTCAAGAGCTTATGGGCTTAATTAGATTGCGGGTTAGAGAATTTGCTGGTGAGAAAGGCTGGACGATCAAAGAGGTTTCTGACCGATCGGGAGTCAACTACAGCACCCTCAGCACCTATTCACGTTCTCCGGGAATGGCGATGGTTGATTTTACTTGTCTGCTCAAGTTGGCACGTACTTTTGATGTGATGGTGGAAGATTTGGTTGAGGTCGTCAAAGAGTAGGCGATCGCCTTTTGTAGTATAATTTCATGACTGATATTAGTCACACCTGAAGAGCTTATGGGCTTAATTAGATTACGGGTTCGAGAGTTTGCTGCTGAGAAAGGCTGGACGATCAAAGAGGTTTCAGAGCGATCGGGCGTAGTCTACAGTACGCTCAGAACCTATGCCCGATCGCCCGGATTAGCAACAATTGACGTGACAGCCTTGGACAAGTTGGCGAGGACTTTTGACGTGATGGTCGAAGATTTGTATGAGATTGTCGAAGATTAGCCGATCGCCTTTTGGAATAAAAATATCTTATGATGGTACACCATCATTCGTCAAGTATGGGTTTAGTCAGACTAAAAGTTAGAGAATTCGCCGCTGAGAAAGGTTGGACGCTAAAAGAGGTTTCAGAGCGATCGGGAGTAATTTACAGCACCGTCAGACACTACGCCCGCTGTCCGGGAGTGTCAACCATTGACTTTATTTCTATACACAAATTGGCTCGCACCTTTGATGTAATGATTGAAGACTTGGTGGAAATTGTGCAGGAGTGAGCGATCGCCCAAGCTAATATAGAGAAGTAAGCTTTTGACATCAGTAATGGTTGAATTGCTACAAATCCCCCAAGCACAAAACGTAGTGGTTACAGACGACGCGCTAACAGTAGATCTATCATGGTCGTACTATTTCTGTACCTTTAGCTTGGTATCCTCGGCTATGGCACAGCACACCAAACGATCGCAATAATTGGCTATTTATTGGTGGAAATGATGGAATCCACTGGCCTGATATTGACGAAGACATTAGCATCAAAAATATTATTCTCGGTAAACCATCTGGAGAAAGTCAGAAGTCATTTCAGCGGTGGTTAGAAGAACGCGCAAAAATACTCTAATACCAAATCCGCCTTCAATCTCCTTCTTAGTCCGCTAGGAGTGGACTTCGTTTGACAAGAAGCGGTTTCAACCGCCTAGTTATAGAAAGTATCACTCCAAAAAAAAGCGCCTGAGTTCCCCCAGACGCATAGAATAAAATCAACAAATTGTCAACCCTAACTTAGCCGTTCAACGCCTCAGCACCGCCGGAAACTTCCAGGATTTCCTGGGTAATTGCCGCCTGCCGCGCCTTGTTATAAGTCAGCGTCAAACTACGGATCAAATCGCTAGCATTCTCACTAGCATTATTCATCGCCGTCATCCGCGCAGCCAACTCGCTAGCTGCAGATTCTTGCAAAGCCCGCAGCAATTGGTTGTTCAAATACAAAGGCAAAAGTGCCTCCAGAATTTGTGCCGGATCTTGCTCGAAAATCATGTCGGCCGGCAAACTCTTTGTAGGTGCAGCAACCTTCTCCCGCGATACTTGAAACTGTCCGCCTTTCGTTGTCAAGCGGAAGATTTCATCATCGGAACTTTCCAAACCTTGGGGATCGAGGGGTAACAAGGTTTGGATTACCGGACGCGAACTAATTAGCGACACAAACTTGGTGTAAATTAGTTCAACTCTGTCCACAGTTCCCGACAGGAACAGAGACAGCAATTGATCAGCAATTAGCGCTGCTTCCGGTGCTGTCGGAATTTGTTCTAAGTTAGTGTAAGTAGCATCGATCGGCTGTTCGCGGCGCTGGAAATACTGAGTAGCTTTGCGTCCTACCAACACGTATTTGTAGTCTAAGCCTTCAGCTTTGATTTCCTTAGCGCGATTTTCGGCGTATCTGATGATGTTGCTGTTGTAGCCACCGCACAAACCCCGATCGCCCGAAACTACCAAAAGTCCAACTGTTCTGACTTCGCGTTTTTTCAGCAGCGGTAAATCCTGGCTTTCAAACTGCAAGCGTTCCGCCAAACCGTACAATACCTCTGCGAGGCGATCGGCAAAAGGCCGAGTAGCAGTCACCTGTTCTTGAGCGCGGCGCACCTTAGCAGCAGCCACCAAACGCATTGCTTCTGTAATCTTTTTAGTGTTCTTGACCGATTTAATGCGATCGCGAATAGTTTTGAGATTTGCCATAACTTTCTCCTTTTTTCTTAGCCTTTATTTCCGAGTTATTAGTTCGCAGCCATCAGTTTTTAAGTTTAGCTGCGGTAGGGACACGGCATTACCAATTTGTGTCAGCTATCACGCTAAAACACAGTCTAAATCAGGGTTGCAGCCAAGTCTCGATCCCCCTAAATCCCCCTTTTTAAGGGGGACTTTGAGTGTTTCCATTTCCCATTTTTCAGAGAACTTTGGCTGCTTCCAGTTCCCTGCTTAAACAAAGAGAACTTTGACTGCTTCCAGTTCTCCCCTTCTTAAGGGAAACTAGGGGGGATTTGCGACTTAACGAATGACCAATGACTGATGACTGATGACTGATGACTAATTACGCAGACACTAAGAAACTTTGCTTGTATTCTGCGATGCCTTCTTTCAGCAGCTTCTCAGCTTCATCAGTCAAGGCCTTTCCGCCTTGAACGATTTCGCCGTACTTCGGCTTGCTAGTCCGTAAATAATCGCGCAAACCAACAGTAAACTTCGTGACTTTTTCCACAGCGATATCATCCATGTAGCCGTTAATACCGGCATAGATTATAGCCACTTGTTCGTTCATCGGCAGGGGCGAACTTTGGTCCTGTTTCAACAGTTCCCGCAAGCGTTGACCCCGCGCCAATTGATTTTGAGTAGCTTTATCCAAGTCAGAAGCAAACTGAGAAAATGCTGCCAGTTCTTCAAACTGCGCCAATTCCAATTTCACCTTACCGGCTACTTTTTTCATTGCCTTAGTTTGAGCCGCAGAACCTACCCGCGATACCGAAATACCGGGGTTTACTGCTGGACGCAAACCAGAGTTAAACAAGTCAGAAGAAAGGAAGATTTGACCGTCGGTAATCGAAATTACGTTCGTCGGAATGTAAGCAGAAACGTCACCAGCTTGGGTTTCGATAATTGGCAAAGCAGTCATGCTGCCTTCGCCCAAATCGTCGCTCAATTTAGCAGCGCGTTCTAGCAAGCGAGAGTGCAGGTAAAACACGTCTCCGGGATAAGCTTCGCGACCGGGAGGACGGCGCAGCAACAAGGACATTTGGCGGTAGGCCTGTGCTTGCTTGGAAAGGTCATCGTAAATGACCAAAGTGTGCTTGCCTTTGTACATGAAATACTCGGCTAAGCTAGCACCAGTGTAGGGCGCCAAATATTGCAGGGTTGCGGGGTCGCTAGCGTTGGCTGCTACGACGATTGTGTAGTCCATCGCGCCCTTTTCTTGCAGGACGTTGACGATGTTAGCTACTGTAGAAGCTTTTTGACCGATCGCCACGTAGACGCAAATTACATCTTCCGATTTTTGGTTGATGATTGTGTCAATTGCGATCGCAGTTTTACCGGTTTGACGGTCGCCAATAATCAGTTCCCGCTGTCCTCTTCCCACAGGAATCATCGCATCAATAGCGGTAATTCCTGTTTGCATCGGTTCGTAAACAGAACGGCGAGAAACAATCCCTGGTGCCGGAGATTCAATCAACCGAGACTCAGTAGTTTTAATTTCGCCCTTGCCGTCAATCGGACGCGCCAAAGCATCAACTACCCGTCCCAACATTGCTTCACCAACGGGGACTTCAGCAATTCTGCCAGTAGCAGTAACTACCGAACCTTCTTGAATGCCTAGGCCTTGGCCCATCAACACTGCACCGACGTTATCTTGTTCGAGGTTCAGTGCGATGCCCACGGTGCCGTCGGCAAATTCTAGCAATTCGCCGGACATAGCTTTATCCAAGCCATAAATCCGGGCAATGCCGTCGCCTACTTGCAAAACAGTACCGACGTTAGAGACTTTTACATCTTGGTCGTACTGTTCAATTTGCTGGCGAATAATGCTGCTAATTTCGTCAGGTCTGATTGCTGCCATGTTAATTATTATGTGTCAGTTGTCAGTTTTCGATCGATGTTTTCGGCAAGAAAGAATTGAGATTTGGTAGTAAGAATTTGGGACTAGCAACTCGAAAACATAAATTCATTTATTCCTGCTTCCTGTTTGATGCTTCCCGAATACCGGCTTCCTTCTTCCTTCTTCCTTATCCCTTCTTCAAGAAAGAATTGAGATTTGGTAGTAAGAATTTGGGACTAACAACTTGAAAACATAAATTCACTTATTCCTGCTTCCTCTTTGATGCTTCCTTCTTCCTTCTTCCTTCTTCCTTCTTCCTTCTTCCTTCAATTAAGAATTCAAGCGAATTCCCAGACGGCGCAATTGTCCCCGCAGGCTGGCATCAATTACTTGAGAGCCTACTTTGATTACCACACCGCCGATTAAATCTGCGTCTATTTTGGTTACAATTTCTACGCTTTGAGCGCTGCTCATCGCCTGCACTTTCTCGCGAACAGTCTGCATTTGAGCATCTGAAAGCGGGACTGCAGATGTAACTTCAGCCAATACTGTTTGGTTGAGCTCTCGGAGCTTTGCCAAGTATTGTTGACCAATTCCTTCTAAAAAAACAATTCTTCCTTTGTCTACTAATAGCTTCAGGAAGTTGTGCATCAAGGGGTTCATTTCTTCACCCGCTATTTGCCCAATTACGGCTTTTTTATCATCCGGTTTAATCAGCGGATTGCCTAAAAATTGACGCAAATCCTCCGAACCTTCTAGCAGGCCGAGCAAAGAACGAACGTCTTCGCCGAACTTTTCTGCAAGATTGCTCGACTGAGCCAGTGACATCAAGGCAGATGCGTAAGGCTGCAAGACTTCTGTGCTGACTTTACTCACGTTTTAGCCTCCCAGTAACGCAATGCTGCGATCGATTAATTGGTGTTGAGCGCTGTCATCCAAGCTAGTTTTTAACTGGCTTTCCACCCTTTCTAGTGCCATTAAAGCCACTCTTGCTCTGAGTTGGGCGATCGCTCTTTCTTGCTCTGCTTCCAACTCTTGACCTGCTGTTGCTTTCATGCGTTCAACGTCCTGCGCCCCTTGAGCTAAAATTGCTTCTTTGGCTGCGATCGCATTTTCTTGTGCAGCGGCTCGAATCCGTTCTGCTTCTGCTTGAGCCTCAGTCAATTGTTGCTGCTGTTCTGCGAGAGCTGCTGCGGCCTCTTTTTGGCGAGTTTCTGCTTCTTTAATTGCCTCTTCGATAGCGGAGCGTCTTTCGCTGAGGATATTTCCTAAAAAGCCGCGCCCGAAGTAAAAAAGCAATCCAACAAGAATGATCAGGTTAATCAGGTTGGCTTCTAAAATATCAAAATTTAAACCGAAACCACCTTCCCCGCTAGCTTCTGTGGCTAGCAATAAAACAGTCCCCATGATTCTCTTCCATAATTGCGCGTGCAGGTTTGATGAACCGATTTTAGATTTTAGATTTTAGATTTTCTAATTTACCCAAAATCTAAAACTGTTCGATCGAGCTATTTGACCAATGCTTTGCCTAATAGCTTCTCAAGAATTTGTCGGCTCAGGGCATCTACTTCTTTTTCTAGCGAGCGCATAGCCTCTTGTTTTTGCTGCTCTATCTCTTGGCTTGCCTTTTCTCGCGAAACTTGAGCTTCTTTTTGAGCCTCAGCTACTTTGGCCGACGCGATTTTTCTGGCATCCGCTTGAGCCGTAGCAATTACGGCTTGAGACTGTTTGCGAGTTTCTCCCAGTTTTTGTTCGTATTCCTTCGCTAATTTCTCGGCTTTCGCCAACCGTTCCTGAGCTGACAGTTTAGTGGTACGAATGTATTCGTCCCTATCGTCGAGCATCTTAGACATCGGCTTATAGAAAATCGCATTCAGAACTACCGTCAAAACTAGGAACTGCAACGCCATCAAAGGCAAAGTTGCATCAAAATCAAACACTTTTAGTTCCTCCTTGTTTTTGGGGCGGAAACACATCCGCCCCCTTTTGGCAGTCCTTCAGTATTAAGCGAAGGGATTAGCAAACAACAGCACCAATGCAATAACCAGACCGTAGATAGTCAAGGATTCCATAAATGCTAAGCTGAGCAGGAGAGTACCGCGAATTTTGCCTTCTGCTTCCGGCTGACGAGCAATACCTTCTACTGCTTGAGCGGCGGCATTACCTTGACCGATACCAGGGCCGATCGTACCTAAACCAATAGCTAGACTGGCGGCGATAACTGAAGCTGCGGCAATTGTCGGATCCATGATAAATTTCCTTAACCTTAGTGTACAGAATGAAATACAGATTTTGGGCGATCGGTCATTAGTAATCAGCCATCAGTCATCAGTCATCGGACATGAAACTGCAGACTGTTCCCTATTAACCTTTACCCACTTGAGGAGTGTTAATCGTGCTGTTCGTCGCCGTGTCCTTCCAATGCTTCGTGAATGTAAGCTCCTGCCAAGGTGGCAAATACCAAAGCTTGAATCGCACTGGTAAACAGACCCAACATCATTACGGGCAGAGGTACGAACAGCGGAACTAATACCACCAGAACCGCCACCACTAATTCATCCGCTAAAATGTTACCAAATAAACGGAAGCTCAGAGAAAGAGGCTTGGTGAAATCTTCCAAAATCGCGATCGGTAACAAAATTGGGGTTGGTTCGATGTACTTACTAAAGTAACCCAAACCCCGCTTACTGAAGCCCGCATAAAAATATGCCAGAGAAGTCAGCAAAGCAAGTGCCACCGTCGTGTTGATATCGTTAGTCGGAGCAGCTAGCTCGCCTTCTGGTAACGTAATTAGCTTCCAAGGAAGCAAAGCCCCCGACCAATTGGATACAAAAATAAACAGGAACAAAGTGCCAATAAACGGCAGCCACGGACGGTACTCTTTCTCGCCGAGTTGATTTCTAGCCAAGTCTCGAAGAAATTCTAAGGCATACTCCATAAAATTTTGCATTCCGCGCGGAATTCTCTGCATATTGCGAGTTCCCGCGAAGGCAGCTATCAGGAGGATAGCAATCACAATCCAGGAGGTAATGAATACCTGACCGTGAACTTTGAGACTACCTATGTGCCAGTAGAAATGCTTACCTACTTCCAACTCAGCGAGGGGAAAAGCATTAAAAGCATTTAAGACATTTAGCATTTCCATTCACAAGAAGTTCACACAGTGGAGGATTCACCGACTGCCTGACCCGTTCTCCGGGTCGGGAACAAATAGGTTTTGCACCACATAAAAGACGATCGCGCCCTTATACGTCAGAAATCCCAAAAATATGGGCAAAATCTGTAACTGATTCCACTGAGTTGCTACTATAATCAACCCAATAAAGACAGCTAACCTATTTTTACTCAGACTCGTCTTTTGCTGGCCGATGCGCTCAACGTCTTTAGCCAACATTCTCAAGTAAACCACACCGGCGATCGCCCCAATCACATAATTTAGGGCAATGTTGAGCGAATACAAAATCCACACCGAGACAAAAACTATTCCCGTGAAAGCAAGCGTGACTACAAACAACTGTTGTTGAAGCTTGTAGAAATCTTGCATAGCGTCGGTGGACTCCGGTTCGGGCGATCCCGTATGAGAGATGTCCTCCGTTTCAGCGATGGATGCGAGAGATTTATCTGACAAGGTTACTTGACTTTTAAAGCAGTCGGTGTTAGTTGACTCCCACTACAATTAATTCGGTTGAAACCGTCTTGTAGCGATAAGTGTGACAAAAGCTACAGCTCGTACACTTCAGATCGAATAATACCACGTGCAGGTAACATAACTTAAAAAAAAATGAATTTTTTGATCGGCGTCAGAGAAGAGTAGAGCCGAGGTACTGTGGCGAGGCAAGCGTGCATACCATAAACGTTTTACGCTCGTAGCAGGCAGCCGTTGTATCACAGATCGATCGCCCTTACCACAATCACTGTTCTTATGCTGCAATTATATTTTTTTTTGATGTATTTCTCAATATATATAATCTTTTAATATAATGCGGAACAGTCTCCGATCTCGCTCCTCTGTAGAACAGGCGTCTGGTCGGTAAATTTCTGCGGTTAATTAAAACTCCAACTCATTCAATCACCTTAAACTCTTGCAGCGCCGGGATGAAATTTTTATTCTCGTGGCTCGATCGACTAAGCTTAATCAAAGCAAACCGCTGCAGAGGCTGCAAACTCGCCCACTCTGCCAAACTAATCACAATATCCAACTCTTGAGCTTTTGCAGAAACAGACTCCGGTATAGTTGCAGCATCCATCCAGGGGGGATTCTCATCAACCGCCAAATCAGTACCCGGTTGACCAGTCTGTTTGATTAATACTTGGTTTAACTGTTCTCGGTAATCGCTAATTTCTGATTCAGTCAAACAAGGTAACTCGACAAGCATTTGACGTTCTGCTTGGTTGAAGTGATTCCAATCTTGTAACTTTAATTTAATCCCGCAAGTATCTAATTTCAGTCGTACCTGCATCGGAACGCAGCGCAGGGCTTCTACAAAGTCAGCTTCAAATTCAAAGAACATATATTTAGGGAGTTTGTTGGATTTGTGATTGAGATTTTTTTGATTTACCGCAGAGGGCGCTGAGGGCGCTGAGGAGAGAGTAAGAGAGAGAAGAAGTTGAGTAGGAAGTTTGTTGGATTTGTGATTGAGATTTTTTTTTATTTACCGCAGAGGGCGCAGAGGGCGCTGAGAAGAGAGTAAGAGAGAGAAGAAGTTGAGTAGGAAGTTTGTTGGATTTGTGATTGAGATTTTTTTTATTTACCGCAGAGGGCGCTGAGGGCGCTGAGGAGAGAGTAATAGAGAGAAATCGATGCAGGTTTCTTGCTTTCAATTAATAATTGCAGAAAATCGAGTCAGGATTTATAATTAAGTAATATTACATAGTATTGACATGAATCCCGTAGACTACCTTCGGATTAGTTTGATAGACCGCTGCAATTTCCGCTGTCTCTACTGTATGCCGGAAGGTAGCGAGTTGGACTACGTGTTGCAGCAGCAGTTGTTAACTCACTCGGAATTGCTAACTCTGCTGCGCGAAGTTTTTATACCTGTAGGATTTACTAAGTTTCGGCTGACTGGTGGGGAACCGCTGCTGCGCCCTGGGGTGGTGGATTTGGTGAGGTCGATCGCCTCGATGCCCGAAACGCGAGATTTATCCATGACAACCAACGGATTTTTGCTTGCGGGAATGGCCGAAAATCTCTACAGTGCAGGTTTGCGGCGGATTAATATTAGTTTGGATTCCTTGGAACCGGAGACTTTCGATAAGATAATTGGCAGTCGGGGACGATCGCGCTGGATGCAAGTTTGGGAAGGAATTCAAGCGGCTTATCAAGCTGGATTTGACCCGCTGAAACTGAATGTTGTGGTAATTCCCGGTGTGAATGACGGGGAAATATTGGATTTGGCAGAGTTAACTATTAACCGGAATTGGCACGTTAGATTTATTGAGTTTATGCCGATCGGCAATGGCGACTTATTTGGCGATAAAGGTTGGGTAGCTTCGGCAGAATTGCGGCAACAAATTAGCGATAAATACGGGTTAGCCGAGTCGGGAATTCGCGGTAACGGGCCGGCGGATGTGTTTCAAATTCCGGGGGCGAAGGGCACTTTAGGATTTATCAGCCAGATGTCGGAGTGTTTTTGCGATCGGTGCAACCGGATGCGTTTGTCTGCTGACGGGTGGCTGCGGCCTTGTCTGCTGAACGAAACGGGGCAAATTGACTTAAAAACTGCTCTGCGGAATGGGGTGTCTACGGTTGAATTGCGCGATCGAGTGCGGCACATATTAGAGATTAAACCGGAGATTAATTTCAAGCAGCGGGATTCGGGAACTACTCAAGGAAATTACAGCCGCACCATGTCTCAAATCGGCGGGTAGTATCAATTCCGGTAACACCGGAATGATATAGAGGAGACGGCAGTGCCGTGTCCCTACAGTATTATTTTCGGTAGGGACACGGCACTGCCGTCTCCTAATTTCGGCTTAAGACAAACTTTGTAAATCTTCCTCAGATAGCTGGGCTATTTTCATTAAGGCTTTTAAGGTTCCAACTTTCAAATCTTGATTCCGGTGAACGGGAATTGACAAAATTTGGTCTATTTCGGGGTTTTCATAGATATGATGACTGCCAGTAATTCTTCTCAAAACCCAACCTTTATGCTCTAGTATTTTGCCCAGTCGCTTCCCTGAAATAGATTTCATACAGCAATTTCAACAATTTTATCTGTGGAGGCAATTGCTTCACAACTATTAGCAACATCGAGCCAACCGACCATCGCATCTTTTAAATTAGCCATCACTTCTTCCATAGTATCTCCTTCGGTAATGCACCCAGGAAGTGCAGGTACTTCAGCCCAATAGCCACCTTCTTCTGCAGGATGGATGATTGCTCTAATTTTCATACATTTATTTAGTCCTTTGTTAAGGATATTATAACGATTATTAATAAATACAGGAAAACTTCTTTTTCTCGCGGTCTGCGGCAAAAGCAAGGCAGGCTTTGATGTCTGCGGAAGTTAGTAGGGTTTTCCACCAATAAGACTCCAAAATTGGCGGCAGTCCGATCGACACGGGGCGATCGCCCCGACACCACAAGCAAGGCTACAAAATGCACCATCTGGCGGGGTCTAGCGGGTTTTGGGATGATTCCACCTGTGGCAGTGGCAAGGCTGGCAGAGTTGCATCACAGGCAAAGTTTGCGGGTCTAGCGTGGGTCTAACGTCTGGCAAGGTTGCCACGGTCGGAGCGATCGGATTGGAGCGGTGGCCGTCTAGCTTTTTTGCGTCACAATTGTACTGCAACTGCGCTATAATTATAAGTTAGGCATAGTAGTCTGAAAATGCACTTTCGTAATAAATCTAATGATTGTTCAACCTGATGAAGTTGATGCGTTTGAGGCTTTCCTCGACGATTACGAAGACAAAACCGCTTGGGTACGCGCCCTGCATTTAGGTATTCGTAAAAATTCAGGTCAATTGTCAGCTAACGAATTTGTTGCGTCAGTTTTTTCAAATATTTCCCCTGAACAGTTTCGGCATGGTCTTGAACGCTCAGGACACATAGATCCTTCTGCAATATTTTTTAAGTACCTATACAGTAATCCTCATTTGCTTATTCCCTTGGGTTTTGATGAAATTCGCATTGAGAGAGCACAAGCTGAACAACTTGCATCAGCCTTTAATAAAGGCATGAAAAAACATGGATGGATATCAGAAGTTGATGCATCTTTTCGCTTACCTAACCATGAATCTTTTGAAGTTATGCTCGGTTTACACTGCCGTCAACTTTCTTCTGGGATTTGGTATCAAGGTGTAGCTTTAGATTTAGCAGAAAATTCGCTTCAGTTTCGCTCTACTCTTCAAGGAGCCTCCCTGAAAGTCTCGTTACGTGAAATTGTTGCTTGCTGTCGTACAGCGCTGCAAGGAGATTCATACCCTTCCGTGTTATTACTTCCAAACCTTTGGCATTCACCTTCTACAACACCATCTATTCAGATCGCAGACGCTACACGAGATATTGTAATGGCGCTTTCGCAAGGCTATAAGACTTTGCAAGACTTGACATGGAGACAACTAGAAGAGTTGGTCGCTGAGCTACTCAGATCAAGAGGTCTTGAGGTGAAACTTACGCCACCGTCAGGAGATGGAGGGCGAGACATTATAGCGCGTGGAGAATTAATTCCAGGCGAAACTGTATTATTAGCAGTTGAAGTTAAACATCGCCCTGTTGTAGGAGTGAGCGATGTTAGAAGTGCTTTGTACGCAAACCAAAATTTTCCTATGTTGCTCGTTGCAACTTCAGGTAAATTCACAGCAGGAGTAGTAAAGGAGAAAAAAAGACCAGACAACTTTCTACGCTTGCATTTAAGAGATGGCTTGGCTTTACAGTCATGGATTAACGACTATGTGTAATGATTTGCGTAATGCTTCTTCCTCATTGTGCCTTATGTATTGCCTAACACGTCACGGGAGCGGACGGACGAAAAATGCTGGTGCTTAGTTCAAGGTTATCTGCCGCCGCTGCGTTTTGCCGTTAGCTTGCCAGCCCACTCATACTCCAACTCTTACAACTCTGCCTAGTTCCTATAAAGAATGGGAAATTAGAGTTTCCCCGCCTAGCTTTTTTTATAGATGTTTCAGCCTCTAAATTAGGATATGCTCTTATCCTGATTTAGTAAAGTAACGTGCCTGAGATTTGTTGGTCTTCTTAACTGGTTCCCAGGCTCTAGCCTGGGAACGAGCAAACACCTACGCTTTGCGCTTCCGACGGCGAATCAGCACACTCATCACTTGCTTCGGATTGGCTGCACGTTGTAGGGGACTCCAATCGCCAACTTGGGCAAATCCCAGGCGGTACAAGGTGAGTATGGTTTCCCTGACACCCGATTGCGAACCTGTCACCGTTACACAAACCACATCCTGTTCCGATTCTGCTGCTGAGTCGTCATTTGGCCGTGCAAATTTGTTGTCGTCAGGCAAGAATTCCTGTGACATAATTATGTTCTCCTGGTTTTGGGTTTTCTAAAAAAACCCAAAAACCCAGCCGCCCCGCTTTTCAAGACATAGCAGGGCGGCTACAGAGAGTGTTATCATACTCCGTTAGCCTCCAGACTGCTGTGATCAGTTTGGCGGTTATGCTGTCCATTGCTGTTACCAGCAGCTTTGGGCGCAGCGAAGCGGAGGGAGTGCAACTAGATTTTTGGGCGGAGCGAAGCGGAGGGGACGCGGGCTACTTCCTCTACAAGCAAAGCAACCTCTAACTTCAAAGCGTAGCCGCAGAGGGGGGCCTGTGTCAATCCATTTGGGATTTTGGATTTTACGGGAAGTTACCCACAATCAGGAGACGGCAGTGCCGTTTCCCTACAGTTAATCTGGCGATGGTTATATCTGTTGCGAGGGGGATCGATCGATTATTTTGGGGTAGGGAAACGGCATTGCCGTGTCCTCAATTCCCCTGTTGTCGATTGTTATATCCGATCGCACGGTGTTAGCAAAATTAGCTGTTTTGATAAGATCGATCGCACTTCATCCAATCCCATGTCCACATCCGCCAAAATCTCCCCCACAGTTCTGGTATTGCAACCTTGCAGAAACTCAAACTCAGCACTTGACAAATCCATCAATTGATAATTGCAATCAAACACTTGTTGACTAGGCCAACCGTGGATACAAACACTCAACTCTGGAATTGCAGCCAAAAGTGCCTTGTCGTCCGACCAATCAATTTTATTAACAGGCTTTTTGCCCAAGAAAAACTCGTAATGAGTGATTTCCGTATCCAACAATTCAATTAATCGATAAAGCTCTCGTTCCGTCAAACCCTGAGCTCTTTCTATCAATTCCGGTGCTTTCCCTAACAGTCGTTCTAATTGCCAATATCCCGGATTTGAGAAACCGAGAAATTCCAATCCCGAAGCGTCAATTAACTCGAACAAAGTCTCGATGTTGTAGTCAATTTCCTGCGGGTGAACGTACATATCAGCAAAACATTCGTCTCGCTGATTTTCTCCTGCCCAACGCTGTTTTTCGTACTTGACAAGACGGTTGTTTTCTGGTAAAGAAGCAAAGATTTGACGGCCGACTTTCACACCATCAGCATAGTCGCCTTTTTGGCTGCCTTGGAGAAGTCCGATCGCCCTTTGCATCAGTTGAATCTCCCAGCGGCCGAGCTCAGCATACACAAAAATGTGCATCAAACCGCCCTCCGCCAACTTCGCCGCCAGCGCTTGAATGCCCCGGATCGGATCGGGTAAGTGGTGCAGCACGCCGACGCAGTTGATCAGATCGAACTCGCCCTCTAACTCGGCCGCATCGTAGATGCTGAGGTGGCGAAAATCGGCTTCTCGCGCCCCCGATCGCCTGCAGCGTTCTTGTGCTACCTTCAAGGCACCGGAACTAAGGTCGATCGCCGTTACGGACGCTTCCGGGTTGAGGTGAATCAGATAATCCGTACTCGAACCAGTGCCGCAGCCCGCATCTAAAATCCGAATATCGAGTTTTGGCGGCTTTTGGCCAGTGCAAAAATTGTAAGCATCAGGCCAACTCCAGCGCCAGTTATACCCTGGGGGCGGTTCGTCGGACAAAGGATCGGGAGGAAAAGGGAAAGTATCGTAAAGCCGCCGCACGGCAGCGCTGATATCGGGCGTAGTATCCATAGGTGGGTGAGGGGTTAGTGCGTGAGTTTTGAGATTGTCCCGAGCTCCGACAGAAGGGCGCTACGTGGTAAACTGTTATTGTTTCGCGCGAGTCAATCTCAAATCAAAAATCTCAAATTTTAAATCGACTGACAGTTGGCGCGTAATAAAACTTATCATTTTTTCTCATATAAGCTCTCGTGAATCTATACAATAAGTCTCGACAGGCTTTTTAACAAACGAGGACTGTCAATCACCCAATGCTGAGCTTTCGGGTAAAGCGGAGGCGTCTTTCGGCAAAAAGTAAAAGGCCCAGCAAAAGGCAGAAGAAAATTTTGGATTTTCTTGTTCCTGAATAAACGGCAGTTGCTGCGATCGCCCGCTCGCGAGCTTTCCTGCAAATAATTTTTGCCGGGGGTCTAGGGCCAAGCAAGGGCGGAGGAAGTGCCGCGTGCCTGTCTTCGGGTCGGACATTTCCCGGCAGGACGAAAGATGAAACCAAAACATTTTAATCTAAGAAAGTAAGCGCCCCAACCTCGTGACAGGTCAAGGCAAAAAGTAAACAAAGCAAAATACCTAGTTGTACTTGCATCAGAAGGCAAGGTTAGTCTGGGTAAATGCTGCAACGATTTAGATAGGGAGCGAAGGAGTCTAATGACTGTAAAAGCAAGTGGTGGAAGCTCAGTTGCGCGTCCGCAACTATATCAAACTGTACCGGTCGCAACGATTTCGCAAGCAGAACAGCAAGACCGCTTCCTACAGCGGGGCGAACTTAGCGAACTGGCAACTTATTTCAGTTCCGGTGCGATGAGAATCGCAATTTCTGAGACGCTGACGAGAAACTCAGAACTGATAGTGTCTCGGGCCGCCAACCGAATTTTTGTCGGCGGTTCCCCGCTGGCATTTTTGGAAAGACCGGCAGAACCTGTGATGGCAATGGCTGGTGCGGCTCGTGGCGGCTCGGTTAATGTCTCTGAAGGCATGAAACTGGGAACTGTTACCTACGTTGAAGGTCGCGCGGGTGGCGGCGGCAACGGCTCTGGTTCAGGTGGCGGATTGTTGGGTTTGGGAAATCTGTTTTCGAGCAACGGTGGCGGTGGCGGCCCAGTTCCTGCTGGGTTTGGGCCGATTAATGTCTCGCGCTACGGCCCGAGCAACATGACCAAATCTCTGCGGGATTTGAGCTGGTTTTTGCGCTACATCACCTACGCGATCGTCGCTGGCGACCCGAATATTATTTCGGTGAACGTGCGCGGATTGCGGGAAATTATCGAAAATGCTTGCTCTTCCGCGGCTACAATTGTGGCAATGCAGGAAATGAAGGCTGCATCCTTGGGTTATTTCAAGAATGATGAGGCCGGACGCACGATCGTCGCACAGTATTTCGACGTAGCAATTACCGAATTCAAAGCTCCGACACCTTCAGACAAGGTGCGCCAGCGCGAAACCAAGGATCAGCAAGGCCTGCAACTGCCTCAAATCTACTTCAACGCATCGGAACGACGCTCGAAATTCGCGATGAAAACCGGTCTGTCGTCGGGCGAAAAGCAAGAAGTAGTCAAAGCAGCTTACCGCCAAGTATTCGAGCGCGACATTACCCGCGCTTACAGCCAAAGCATTTCTGACCTGGAATCTAAGGTCAAAAACGGCGAAATCTCGATGAAAGAGTTTATCCGCCGTTTGGGTACATCTCCTCTGTACCGCCAGCAATTCTACGAGCCCTTTGTCAACAGTCGCGCTGTAGAACTGGCGGCCCGCCACTTCCTCGGCCGCGGTTTGAGCTCGCGGGAGGAATTTAGCAAGTATTTTGCGATCGTCACCAAAAGCGGCCTCGCAGGCCTCGTAGACGCAATGGTTTATTCCCAGGAATATTCCGACTACTTCGGCGAAGAAACAGTTCCTTACCTGCGCGGTTTGGGCCAAGAAGCTCAGGAATGCCGCAACTGGGGCCCACAAATTGATCTGTTCAATTTCAGCGCTCCGTTCCGCAAAGTTCCTCAGTTCATCACCTTGTTTGCCGGCTACACCCAGCCGCTACCAGACCAGCACGTTTACGGTGTTGGTAATGACCCCTTAGAAATTCAGTTCGGCGCGATTTTCCCGAAAGAAACTCGCAACCCCAAGAGCCGTCCGGCTCCCTTCGGCAAAGACACCCGACGCATCCTGATCCGTCAAGGTGCTGGTATTGAAAACCAATTGAGCAACCCGGATGCCAGAGGTAAGGCTCCCGGCTCTCTCGGCCCCAAGGTCTTTAAATTAGACCAGCTCCCCGGTGGTTACACATCTCCGAAAAAATCAACTCGCGGTGTCTCTAGCGGCTACAGCAGTGCTTCCAGTGTCAAATATACCGAAAGCTCCACCCAAGCGGTGATTCGGGCTGCTTACCTGCAAGTGTTCGGCCGCGATGTGTTCGACGGCCAGCGCCAAAAGGTGGCGGAAATTAAGCTGGAAAACGGCGACATTCCGATGCGCGAGTTTATTCGGATGTTGGCGAAGTCTGATGTGTTCCGCAATATGTACTGGAGCAAGCTGTACGTTTGTAAGGCGATCGAGTACATCCACCGCCGACTCCTGGGACGCCCTACCTACGGCCGCCAGGAAATGAACGCTTACTTTGACATTTGCGCCAAGAAGGGTTTCTACGCGCTCGTCGATGGCATCATGGACAGCATGGAGTACAACGAAGCTTTCGGGGAAGATACAGTCCCCTACGAGCGCTACGTGACTCCGGCTGGTTTGTCGATGCGGACGATGCGTACAGGCTCCTTTGGTGAGAAAAAGGTCAACCTTGAGACGGCGACAGAAACACCTAGGTTTGTTGAACTTGGTACTGCCGGCTCTCCGGGCGATGTCGAGTTGCAAAATCGGATTGCTCAAGGTGTCAGCAAGCGGCGCGAACAAACTAAGGTGTTCAAGCTGACGACTACTTCGGACAAAGTAGCTTTGAAAACTTTAATTCAAGCTGCTTACCGTCAAGTTTTTGAGCGCGACATCCATCCGTATGTTGTGAAGAATGAATTCACGGCGCTGGAAAGCAAACTGGGCAACAATGAAATCAATCTCAAAGAGTTTATTGAGGCTTTGGGTTGCTCGTCGCTGTACGTGAAACAGTTCTACGCACCTTATCCCAATACTAAGGTGATTGAGTTGGGAACGAAGCACTTCTTGGGCCGCGCTCCTCGCAATCAAGCGGAGATTCGGACGTACAACCAAATCTTGGCAAGCCAAGGGATTAAGGGCTTTATCAACGCGATGTTGAACAGCGTTGAATATGCTGAAGCGTTTGGCGAGGATACTGTTCCTTACCGCCGCTTCCCGACTCTCCCTGCTGCTAATTTCCCGAATACTGAAAGGCTTTACAACCAGTTGACTAAGCAGAATGCTGATGTTGTGGTTCCGAGTTTTGAGCCGGTAGCAGCGATCGACAGAAGTTAGATTGTTTTGAGATTTGAGATCTTAAATTAGTTGTAATTTAATGTCTCCAATTAGTTGAGGGGCTGGCCTAATTGCTAGCCCTTTTTTTGTTGTATAATTTGGAGTTTTTTAACCGCAGAGGGCGCAGAGGGCGCTGAGTGAGGGAAGAGAGGGAGGAGAGGGAAGCGCGATCGCGAATTAATTTATTGAAGTTGGTACAATTCGAGCATCCGTTTTATTTTTGGCTGTTGTTTTTCTGATTTTCTGAACGCCAGCCAAATGCGATTGTTGACGGTGGGTGAGGGTTTGAGGATGAGAGTTAGATCAATTCCGGTTGCACTCATACATGATGTTAACTGTTAATTTACTATTCCGATGAAGAGAGGATTTGATATTATACCATTTTTATAAAGATGTGCTATGGATGAAGTCTTAGCC
>NZ_JADEWT010000139.1 GCF_015207505.1 Tychonema sp. LEGE 06208 | reverse complement strand
CCCCATCTCCCCATCTCCCTCTCTCCGCATGGGTTCTATCCAGAAGCGTTTGCTTTCAAAAGGATAAGTTGGCAAGGGGATGCGATCGCGCGTTTCCTCCTGATAAAAACTCTGCCAGTCGATCGCCACTCCGCAGAGCCAAAGCTGTCCGACGGCGCTTAACAAAGCAGTCCATTCAGCGTTGTTATCTGGATTATCGGTTAGAGAAGAAATAGCAACTTGCTGTTTCAAATCCTTCGATTGTTTGCGAGCCAAAGTAGCAGCCGTTGTTCTCGGCCCGACTTCCAAAAGCACGCGATTCGGATCTTGCCACAGCTCTTTAATGCCGTCGGCAAAACGTACTGTAGCCCGCAAATGCCGCGCCCAATACATCGGATCTGTTGCTTGTTCTGCGGTGATCCAACTAGCAGTTACAGTCGAAACAAAGGGGATGGTTGGCGCTGACAATTGCACTTTTTTGACATATTCAGCGAATGGTTCGACGATCGAATCTACCATCGGCGAATGGAAAGCGTGGGAAGTGTGCAAGTGTTTGCAGACAATCTTTTCGCTGGTTAATTGCTGTTCAAAAAGTGCGATCGCATCTGTCGGCCCAGAAACCACGCACAAATCCGGCGCATTCACCGCCGCCACTGCCAAATCCCCACTCAAACGCCCTTCGACTTGCGCCGCCGGCAACCGTACCGACAGCATCGAACCACCGGGCAAATCTTGCATCAAGCGGCCCCTCGCAGCCACCAGCATCAAGGCATCTTCCAGGGAAAACACGCCGGCGATAGTTGCCGCCACAAATTCGCCGATGCTGTGCCCGATCGCACCTTGGGGAGTTACGCCCCAACTCTGCCACAGTTGAGCCAGCGCGTACTCTACGGTAAATATTGCAGGCTGAGTCAAGAAAGTTTGGCGCAGCGACTCGGCGGCTGCGGTTTCATCGCTACCGGGATATAGCACTTGGCGCAAATCTCGGCCGAGGTGCGGCTGCAAAATTTCGGCGCAGCGATCGACCGTGGAGCGGAATAAAGGCTCAGATTCGTACAAATTCAAGCCCATATTGACGTATTGCGCCCCTTGTCCCGGAAACATGAAGATTACCGCCGGATTTCTCGATTCGGCGCAGCGGGTTGCTGTACGTAGCGGTGGCAGGGATTCTAGTAGCTGCACCGCATCGTTTAAATCGCTGCAAACGGCGAAGCGGCGATAATTAAAGGCTTGCCGCCCGGTTTGCAAGGTGTAAGCAGCATCGGCGAGATCGATCTCTGGGTTTTCGGCGAGGTGCGATCGCAAGTTGGCGGTAGCCGCGTCCAAAGCAGATGCTGTTTTTGCCGACAGCAGCAGCAACTGTCTGGGGCGAGAAGGACTTGACGGTGCCAGCGCGGGCGCTTCTTCGAGGACAACGTGAGCGTTGGTACCGCCGACACCAAAGGAACTGACTCCGGCTCTTCTGGGCGTTTTCCCGGCTTTCCATTCCGCAAGTTCGGCGTTGACGTAGAAGGGACTGTTGGCAAAGTCGATCGCCGGATTCGGTGTTTGGTAGTGGAGAGTGGCGGGTATTTGTTGGTGTTTGAGGGCTAAAGCTGTTTTGATCAGCCCGGTGACTCCGGCGGCGGCGATCGTGTGTCCGAAGTTGCTTTTGATGGAGCCGATCGCGCAAAATTGTTTGGCTGAGGTTTCGCGTGCAAAAGCTTGAGTCAAAGCTGCAATTTCGATCGGATCGCCCAGAGGCGTTGCCGTGCCGTGGGTTTCGACGTAGGATATCGTTTCTGGATCTACGCCGGCCATCGCCTGGGCCATCGCGATCGCGTCTGCTTGTCCGTCCACGCTGGGCGCTGCAAAGCTGACTTTGGCCGCCCCGTCGTTATTTAAACCAACGCCGCGAATTACCGCATAAATTGTATCTCTGTCGGATCTCGCTTCTTCCAAACGCTTGAGTACCACAGCCCCGGCAGCGTTGCCGAACACAGTGCCTTCAGCCTTAGCATCGAATGGTTTGCAATGTCCGTCGCTGGAAAACATCCCCCCTTCTTGATACAAATAACCGCTATTTTGGGGAGCTGTAATCGAAATTCCGCCGGCGAGAGCTAAATCGCATTGATAGCTCATCAAGGCATAAAAAGCTTGACAAACTGCAACTAATGATGTAGAGCAAGCGGTATGTACGCTGACGCTGGGCCCTTTAAGATTGAGTTTGTAAGAAGTGCGGGTAGCAATGTAATCTTTTTCATTTCCTACCATTACCTGAAACTCGCCCGCGCGGGAAATTATGTCCGATCGCCCGGCGATGTTGTTGGGAAAATAAGTATTGTTGCCCGTACCGGCATAAACTCCGATCGAACCGTTAAAAGTATTGGGATCGCAGCCTGCATTTTCGAGGGCGGCCCAAGCTATTTCTAAAAAAACCCGTTGCTGCGGGTCGGTAATTTCGGCTTCGCGGGGACTCACGCCGAAAAATGCTGCATCAAAGCGATCGGCACCGTCAATAATACCTCTAGCTTTGACGTAATTCGGATCTTGTCTGAGATTGGGGTCAATGCTAGGGTCTAGTTCTGCGTCGCTGAACAGCGCTGTAGACTCGACTCCGCCGCACAAATTTTGCCACAATTCATCGACACTCGCAGCACCGGGAAAGCGACCGGCCATGCCAATAATTGCAATCCCGTCAAGTTCTTCTGAGTTTTCCTGTGAATTAGTCATAAGTAAGCCCCTATTATAATTAAACGTAAAATACCCAAGTTTCAACAGCTCGTTAGATTATTTTTCTTCTGTCTATCCTCCTCTTTTAAATAACTAAGACCTGACCAATAACCAATAACCAATAACCAATAACCAATAACCAATAACCAATAACCAATAACCAATAACCAATAACTAATGACTAATGACTAAGGACTAATGACTAATGACTAATGACTAATGACTAATGACTAATGACTACCGTCTTTTGCTAAATTGCTTCGATCGATTAAAAGCAGCTTTTTGTCGATCGGCCCGATCTTGAAATTTATTACTAGACTGATTCGTACTCTCTCCTTGGTTTAAATAATTGGCCAATTGGGCGATCGTCGGGTGCTGGAACAATTTGACAACTGGCAAGTCTTTTTCTAATAGAGTCCGCACTTGCACGGCAATTTGCAGAGTCATCAGAGAATTACCTCCAATCTCGAAGAAATTGTCGTGAATGCCGACGCGATCGAGCTTCAGCAACTTAGACCAAATGCCCGCTAGCACTTTCTCCAAATCGCTTTGCGGTGCCGCGTAACCCTGGGACAGTTCTTGTCGCTGGGAGTCAGGTGGCGGCAGGGCGCGGCGGTCAATTTTGCCGCTGGGTGTCTTCGGCATCGCCTCCACAGTCACAAACACCGCAGGCACCATGTAATCGGGGAGTTGTCCTTGCAATTGGACTCGGAGGTCAGCAATTGTTAGTTGCTCTTGTGGATTGACTGCTAAATAAGCCACCAATCGTTTGTCTCCCGGTTCGTCTTCCCGCGCTAGCACCACAGCTTGTTTAATTGCCGGATGTTTTGCGAGTGCAGTTTCAATTTCTCCCAACTCGATGCGGAAGCCGCGAATTTTAACTTGGCCGTCAATCCGTCCGATGTACTCGATATTACCGTCGGGCAGATAGCGGGCTAAATCTCCTGTTTTGTAAAGGCGATCTCCTGAAGGCAGAAGGGAAAAATCTGATTCCTGTTCGATCGTGCTTATTTCATTGTGTTTAAAAGGATTGGGAATAAATCTTTCAGCAGTCAAGTCGGGGCGGCTGAGGTAGCCGCGCGCCAAACAGATACCTCCAATGTGCAATTCTCCAGCAACGCCGATGGGTACGGGCTCACCATTCCGGTGTAACAAATAGATTTCCGTGTTGGCAATAGGGCGGCCGATCGCAGGCAGTGCAGGCCAATTTTCCGGCGGGCCGCTGAGGGTATAAGCTGTGACAACGTGGCTCTCCGAGGGGCCGTATTGATTGTGCAGGGTGCAATTTTCTAGCTGCTGAAAGAAGCTGGTAATGTAACGGTTGACTTGCAACTGTTCGCCGGCGGTGACTACTTCGCGCAGCGATTTTGGTACTAGCTGATAGCTATCGGCGGCTTCGGCTAAATGTTGCAGGGCGATGAAAGGGAGAAATAGTCTTTGAATTTTTTCTGTGTCGATTAGCTGCAACAAACTCCGCGCATCTCGCCGCATTTCTTCGGTGATGAAAACGAGGGTGCCGCCCGCACACCAAGTACAAAACATTTCTTGAAATGAGACATCGAAGCTGAGGGAGGCAAATTGCAGGGTTTTGGCTGCGTCTTCCAAGGTGGAGTTTTGCAGTTGCCACGCAATTAGGTTGACTAGGGCGCGGTGCGGGAGGAGAACTCCTTTGGGTTTGCCGGTGGAACCGGATGTATATATTGTATAGGTTAAGTTGTCGGGAGATACGGTGCTGGCGGGGTTTTCGGTGCTGTAATTGGCGATTTCTTGCCAGTTTGCGTCCAAACAAACGGTTCGCGCCTGATGTTCCGGCAAGCTTGACACTAGGTGAGATTGCGTGAGTATAACGGGAGTTTTGGTGTCGGCTAACATGAAAGTCAGCCTTTCTTTGGGATAAGCTGGATCGATCGGCACGTAAGCTGCGCCTGTTTTGAGAATGCCTAAAACGGCGATCGCAATTTCTAAGGAACGTTCCATGCAAATCGCAACTAAAACATCGGGCCCGACTCCTAATTGCTGCAAGTAATGGGCGAGTTGATTCGATCGCGAATTGAGTTCGCCGTAGGTAAGCTGCTGTCGGGAATTGTGGGGAAAAATGGCAGCAATGGCATCGGGCGATCGCTCGACTTGGGCTTCAAATAATTGGTGAACGCATTTGTTGTCGGGATAATTTGCCTCAGTTTGATTCCAGGCCTGCAATTGAGCAATTTCGGCTGCTGTCAGCATTGACAATTTGCTGATTTTCTGCTGGGGATTGGCGGCTATACTTTCGAGCAAAGTTTGCAGGTGTCCCAACATTCGGGTAAGGGCGTTTTCATCGAACCGCTGGCGATCGCCCGCAATTTTCAGCAGCAATTCGTCTCCCCCGTAGCCGTAAACTGTTAGGGGAAAACTCGTCTGTTCTAAAAGCTGAAATTCTCGGTTTTTCCAGTCATCGCCTAGAGATTGCAAGGCAGAATTGAACTGGCACTTTTCAACTACTAGCAAGCTTTCAAATAAAGCGCTGCTGCGGGGTATTTCGCTCCATTCTTGAGTTTTGGCCAGCGGTACGTTACTGTATTCTTGCAGCAAATTCCATTGATTTTGCAGTTGTTTCAGCCAATCGATGGCTGGCATTTCTGGAGTGACAATTACTCTCAGCGGCAAAGTATTGATGAACAATCCTACTGCTGGTTCTATTTTTTCTCTATTTGGCGATCGACTGTTGCAAATAGATCCAAATACTACATCTTGCGAACCGGAACAGCGGCTCAAAAGTAAAGCCCAGACTCCTTGCAGCAGGGTATTCAGGGTTAGTTGTTGTTCGTGAATTAGAGAGTTTAAAGCTGCGGTAACACTGCTAGAAAGTCTGATTTCTGGTGATGATAAATTTTCTTGCGGGTTTGCTATCTTCCCTACCGGGGAAACACCGCCAACCAAAGGGGTACGATCGCAAAAACCGCTTAAGTATTGCCTCCAAAATGCTTCTGTTTTCGAGATATCTTGCTGCATTCGATGGCTGGCATCTCGATCGCCACTGGGCGGTGTTAATTCTAATTGCCGATCGCCAGTCAGGGCTTCGTACAAGGTAAAAACTGCTTGCAAAACAGTTATTGCCGAGGTACTGTCAAGCAAAATATGGTGATAAGTCCAGATGAGTTTGTATTCGGTTTCCGCAACTCGGAACAAAGCCAAACGCATCAGCGGCGCTTGAGTGAGATCAAATCCTTGCAGGCGATCGGCTTGCAAAAAAGTTGCGAGTTGGCGGGTGCGATCGCCCTGGGAAAAACAACGCCAGTCTCCCTCAACAATTGGTACTTCGACTTGTGGGTGTACAGTTTGCACCGGCACCTCTCGATCCAGCCAACTAAAACTCGTTCTCAAAACTGGATATCGATCGACACTTTGGCGCCAAGCATCGACAAAAGCTGAAACATTCAATTCTTCGCCCAGGCTGCACAGTACCTGTTCGATATCTACCCCTGACTGTTGGCCCGAAAGGCCCTCGAACAACATCCCCTGCTGGATCGGTGAAAGTTGATAGGAAGATTCGCTATCAGTTGCTACAGATTGGGGACGGTCTGCTGCTGGCAAAGACATACTTACCTGCGAGTATTGAACTAAAAACTTTGGAGCAAGTGTTACCGGATTTTTAATACTTGTTTTAATTAACCATTCAGGTCAAAGCGCGATCGCCAGCATCTGAATGTTGTGTTTTTTGTTGTAAATTTTTATCCTACGAGGCGAGGCTAACTCAAATTATACCCTCCTGTCAACTCACACAGATCCAACCTACAAATATATTCTATGCCGATCGTTTACCGTTCCGCAACCGTGTAATTACAGAGAATACAGCCACAGTAAAAACATCAATTTCACAAGGTGAGGTTTATTATTTGCGATTTATTGTCGATTGATTCGATGTCGGTGTTTTTTGTAACCGAGGGTAAGTTTTGTAAAGTTTTGAATTACCTGCTAAGCCCGGTTCTTCAAATTCGTTGGGTAGCCAGAAACCGGGTTTCTGCGACCAATTTCGGTTAGTACCAAAAATTTAGGAAGAAACCCGGTTTCTTGTTTCTTAAATTCCTGGGCGAGCCAGAAACCGGGTTTCTGCGACCAATTTCGGTTAGTACCAAAAATTTAGGAAGAAACCCGGTTTCTCAAATTCCTTAATTCCTGGGCGAGCCAGAAACCGGGTTTCTATGACAAATTTCGGTTAGTACCAAAAATTTAGGAAGAAACCCGGTTTCTCAAATTCCTTGGGCGGCAAGACAATAGTAAAAAACCGGGTTTCTCAAATTCCTTGGGCAACCAGGAACCTAAATTTTTACGCTTTCGGCTCAACCCAAACCGTCATGCCTTCAACCCTCAAACCTTTGCCGCGAGTGCCGCAATATTGACCGTTAGAAGTAACAGGAGTATCGCCCAGATTTTGAATGTGAGCGGTGTAAGATACATCGTACTTATCGGCTTGCGGCCCAGTCAGCCGCGCGGCAAATCCTTCAATGCGCTTGGCTTTCCCCCGGAAACCGGCCAGTTCCCCTTCGCCGATCCAAGGAGTATCACCAACTCCTTCAACGTGAGCCATGTACTCCAAATTTAAACCGGGAACCGGAGGCTCTATTTTAATTTCAAAACCTTCGACGCGGCGGCCTTGAGCTTTGGTACCGGCGTATTCTTTACCGCTAAAAGTTCGATCGCCAATTCCTTGAATGTGCGCCAACACTTTTAAACCCACAGCCGCCGCAACTTGAGAATTCGCAGACGGCGCGATCCAAACTTTGAGGCCTTCTATTCTCAAAGCTTTGCCGCGAGTTCCGCAATAATCGCCGTTGGAAGACACATCGGTGTCGCCGATATTTTGGATGTGAGCGCTATAAAATACGTCATACTTATCAGCTTGCGGCCCGCTCAACCGCACGGCAAATCCTTCAATTCGTTTCGCTTGACCCCGAAAACCAGCCAATTCTCCTTCGCCGATCCAAGGAGTATCGCCAACACCTTCGACGTGAGCCATGTACTCGACTTTTAAGCCGGAAATTGGTGGCTCGATATTAATTTGAAATCCTTCGACGCGCAGCCCGCGCGCTTTAGTACCGGCGTATTCTCCAGCACCGAAAGTTCGATCGCCAATTCCTTGAATGTGCGCCAAAACTTTCAATCCCAAACCGCCCTCTACAGGCGCTGGTTGAATCTCGCGAGGTGCCCCAAAAACAATGTTCCCAGAGCCTGTTTTTGGGAGGGATTTAGGTACTTCCACGCTAGGAACGATAATCACTTCGTGCATGGGGGCCGTCGCGGCGGGGGATTCCAAAATTTGGATTTGCGGTGCAACTGTAACTTGTTTCGGCGCCACATTTCCCGACGGGATGATAATCACTTCGGGTAGAGGTTCGGCGCCCATTTTTGGTTCGGTTGCTGTTTTAAGTACGGATTGGATTTTTGCAGGTTCTGCTTTTACTATCTGGACAACGGTTAATTTGCCTCTGGAAATGGCGACGGCTATTTGTTTGCCAAAAGCGGCGCTGACTGTTTCTTCGAGGATTACCCACTCTTCGTCGTTTAATTTGTCTTGCTGTTCCACTAGGGCTAGCACTGCTGCAACGGGGTGTTTGCCACTTACTAGGGATTCTGCGTCGGAATGCAGTTGAGTTGCGGTTGATTCGGAAATGGCGCGCTGGAGTTCGCGGGCTTTGCCATGCACTGATTGTAAGGGGGCGAAGTCGCTTTGTTCGCGGTGGGCGATCGCCAATACTCGATCGAGCACTTTCAAAGCTGCGTCGCGAATTTCTGCTTTACCTTCAGAAGCAGCAGCAGTCTCGACTAAGTTTTGAATATCTTTGAGGGAAGTAATTTCCCCAGGGGCGAGGGCGGATTTGTTGACTTGGAGAGCTTGTTTTTGGACCTCTGCAAAGTTGCGGCTGTAGCTGGCAATTTCTTGCATTAAGCTGTTAGAGGGAGGAAGCCCGGAGTCTTGCAGTTGTCTGGCTGCTTGGGAGAGTCGATCGGCTAAATTACCATAAGTTTCCGATAGTTGGGCTATCTGTTGTAACAAATCTTTATGTGTTGCTTCCATAGGTCTTGCAGTAAATATTTAACTTGCTGATTATAGACGTTGAGCGTCTTCTGAAGGTAGAAGGCTTCTGAAGGAAGAAGGAAGAAGTCCTTAGTCCTTAGTCCTTAGTCCTTAGTCATCAGTGCTGTTGCCTCCGAGCTTTCCGTACAACGTCATCAGTCCGAGGGAAGAAGTCCTTAGTCCTTAGTCCTTAGTCCTTAGTCATCAGTCATCAGTGCTGTTGCCTCCGAGCTTTCCGTACAACGTCATCAGTCCGAGGGAAGAAGTCCTTAGTCCTTAGTCCTTAGTCCTTAGTCATCAGTCATCAGTGCTGTTGCCTCCGAGCTTTCCGTACAACGTCATCAGTCCGAGGGAAGAAGTCCTTAGTCCTTAGTCCTTAGTCCTTAGTCATCAGTCATCAGTGCTGTTGCCTTCGAGCTTTCCGTACAACGTCATCAGTCCGAGGGAAGAAGTCCTTAGTCCTTAGTCCTTAGTCCTTAGTCATCAGTCATCAGTGCTGTTGCCTCCGAGCTTTCCGTACAACGTCATCAGTCCGAGGGAAGAAGTCCTTAGTCCTTAGTCCTTAGTCCTTAGTCATCAGTCATCAGTGCTGTTGCCTCCGAGCTTTCCGTACAACGTCATCAGTCCGAGGGAAGAAGTCATTAGTCCTTAGTCCTTAGTCCTTAGTCATCAGTCATCAGTGCTGTTGCCTCCGAGCTTTCCGTACAACGTCATCAGTCCGAGGGAAGAAGTCATTAGTCCTTAGTCCTTAGTCCTTAGTCATCAGTCATCAGTGCTGTTGCCTCCGAGCTTTCCGTACAACGTCATCAGTCCGAGGGAAGAAGTCATTAGTCCTTAGTCCTTAGTCCTTAGTCATCAGTCATCAGTGCTGTTGCCTCCGAGCTTTCCGTACAACGTCATCAGTCCGAGGGAAGAAGTCATTAGTCCTTAGTCCTTAGTCCTTAGTCATCAGTCATCAGTGCTGTTGCCTCCGAGCTTTCCGTACAACGTCATCAGTCCGAGGGAAGAAGTCATTAGTCCTTAGTCCTTAGTCCTTAGTCATCAGTCATCAGTGCTGTTGCCTCCGAGCTTTCCGTACAACGTCATCAGTCCGAGGGAAGAAGTCATTAGTCCTTAGTCCTTAGTCCTTAGTCATCAGTCATCAGTGCTGTTGCCTCCGAGCTTTCCGTACAACGTCATCAGTCCGAGGGAAGAAGTCATTAGTCCTTAGTCCTTAGTCCTTAGTCATCAGTCATCAGTGCTGTTGCCTCCGAGCTTTCCGTACAACGTCATCAGTCCGAGGGAAGAGGTCCGAGGGAAGAGGGAATATTTTCCGATCTCCCACCCTCGGCATCTCCCACCCTCGGCATCTTCCACCCTCGGCATCTCCTCCTCGCCCGAGTGATCCTCGTCACATCCGTGCAAACACTGAGTCACACTCTGCGAGTCAGGCTGTCACAGGCCACCCCTAAAAATGTCACACAAACCGAGCAATAGCCGTCACTGCGGAGTCAGTTAAAACCGTCGATACTGAGGATATTCAAGTAATCAAACCCAAAAATATTATGGTACTTATTCGCGACCTCGCCCAACAAGCTCTGACCCTAGGTTATTTAACTCTAGAATCTGAAAATCAACTGCGGCAGATGTTAACTACCACCAACTATGACTTGGAAGACTTAAATGCTTTTATGACTTTGCAACTAGCAGCCATGTCCGGTTTGGTGAAACAAGAGTCTCGCCTTGTAAAAGAATTGGAAATTTTTGGCGAGACAGCCACGGAAATTCCCTATTAATAATTAGTAGGTTTTTAATTATTTCAAATTTAGTAAGGAAATTTAAATTATGGTTATTCGTGAAGTTGTAAATCAAGCTATTGCCACGGGATATCTGAGTTGGGAAGCCGAAAATCAAATGCAGGATATTTTTGCCTCGGCGAAGTGCGATTTGGAAGATTTAAATGCTTTTATGAGCTTGCAGTTAGCCGCGATGGCTGGTCGCGTAAGGCAAGAGTCTTTGGAATCGATAAATTCGCCGAATCTTTCGGAACAAAATTAATCATTTTGATTCGTTTCTGGGGCGATCTCAATATCTATTGGCGTTTAGGGAAACTTTAAATAATAATTCAATCTACCCGGATTATTGTCTAGTAATTCTAATATTATTGCTTGCTGTGAATTTAATCTGGATTAATTTATTAAACATTAATGATGTAAAACCTTGAGAGGTCGGGTGGGAACACCGCACCTTATCGTCATAAGTAGCACGTCTAATTTACCTCAATATTAATTATATAAAACCTTCGCGATCGACTATTTCCGACTCGGAGGCTCTAAATTTTTTATAACTCTCAGAACAAACAGCGACATAAAAGCACCAATTAATGCTAGTTGCCACAACCCACATCCTGCCGCACTTCCTAAAGCTGCTGATAACCAAATAGCGGCGGCAGACGTGAGCCCGTGAACTTTTGGTTTGCCGATTTCCTGCCGAGATTCGCGCAGGATTTCCCCGCCCCCCAAAAATCCTATCCCCGCAGCAATGCCTTGAATTACGCGCTCTACAGCATCTCGTCCGTTTTCATTTTTACCTATTGCCAGCGGTATTAAAACAAACATTGCAGCACCCATACTTACTAACATATGAGTCCTCAATCCCGCTGGTTTGTTTTTGAGTTGGCGCTCCCATCCAATCATTCCGCCCACGAACATGGCCAGACACAACCTCAACAGTATGCCCAGCCAATTATCGGGAGACCACAAGTTATCGATCGACAATGTTTTACTGCAAATAATTAATCGCGAGATTCCAATACTACCGCAGCACGATGTCCGATCGCAATCTCACTGCCAAATCTTGCTCCGGGCGAATCACGATCACGTCAACGCTGCGCCGCCCCAACAATACTCCGGCTAATGCACCGATTCCAGCACCGCCCAATACTTCTTCAGTGGCGATCGCCTTGTCGCCGGTAATGCCTGCTAGGGCTGCTGCTGCTGCTGCGCCCAATGCTGCACCTTGCGCGACTGAACCTGTTCCAGCACCTTTTTGAATTTTTTCGGTTCTGGTAATAATTCCCGAATAGCCATCAATCCGATAGCGTTGGCGGCGGCTGACAATTAACTCGCTCGCAACAAATTGACTACCCCTTTGATTGCCCCTTTTGACAGGTCGCAATTCCCCGACAATCTGGCTGCCTGCGGGGATTGATACTCTGCCTTGAGCCGTGCGGATATCTCGCGCTACTGTTAATGTTAAGGGTGAAGTTTCATCGGTGGTGACAACAATTTTGTTTTTTTCATAGCTAACTGGAATGACACTGCCCGCTGGAATTCGGATGCTATCAAATTGTGAAATTCGTTGTTGAGCTGAGGCGGGCGCTGCTACTACCAGCGGCGCGCTGGTTCCAAGTGTAATGCCCAGTGCGAGGATTGCTGCTGTTGCCGATCGCAATTTTTGAGAAGTAATCATATATTTTGTCTCCTTCTTTCGGTTTTGTTTTACTTAGGAACGCACTACTGCTAAATTTGTTTCTAGTTTTGCATTCATTTGATGTTTTCATTATGGCAGGCGAAAATTAGATAAGTTGGGAAGATAAGGTAGATAATCAAGAATTTTCACATTTTGCCAAATTGAGAAATCGACCGGACTGGGGCGATCGGGAAGATAAGGAAGATAAACAGTCTGCGATCGCAAAACCTCTACAGATAGGATGCGTCCTATAAATATTGCGTCAAGCCATTTTTTGCCTTAGTCATGAAGATGAAGTCCTAGCAGGAAGCACTCTCTCAACGATATTAATGGTTGAGTGAGTTTAAGGCTAACAACGCTGCACCGAAAGCTGGTTCGTATCGGGGCGAAATTAGCTGAGCTTTTGGCGCGATCGCACCTATGGCAGTTTCAAACCGACCCCGAAAATTTGCATCACCGCCCCACACACCTCCCACCGTCACAATTTCAAATTCTTCTGCGGGCTTAAATAGCGCTGAAATGGCTATTTTTGTTGAAAATGTTAATTTTGCCACAGCATTGTCAATAATGCCGTCAGCGACGCGATCGCCCTCTGCTGCGGCTCGATCGACAATCGGCGCTAAAGCCGCAATTTCTTTCACTCCCCAACCGCGCCGGTAAACAACTTCCACCAATTCTTCTAGGTTATTTAAGCCTAAATGCCCTTGAAATTTTTCCGCCAGCGCGGTAACGTCTCCTCGTCCGTCATAGAACTTCAAAGCAGCTTGCAAACCTCCAACAGCGATGTCATATCCGCTGCCTTCATCGCCTAAAATATATCCCCAACCGCCGACTCGTTTAGTTTCCCCTTGACGGTTTTGCCCGAAAACAATCGAACCAGTTCCTGCAATAACCGCGATACCAACTGGATGGCCAGTACCGCCAACCAGTGCGATCGCGCAATCGCTGCAAATTACGATATTTCGCGGCAAGAGCGATCGAGTTACGGGTAAAGTATTCGCCAACTCCAAATTTTGCACTACAAATTGCACTATTTCAATATCTTTGGCACGCCCCACGCCTGCTAGTCCCAGACAAATTGCTTCTATCTTCAGATTGATATTTGGATCGATGTTCGCGGAACAAACTGCTCGCTCGATCGCCAATTGAATCGATTCTTTTGCTTGCTCAATTCCCAGCGTTTGATAATTTGAAGGCCCTGCTTCCCCGCGTCCCAAAACAACGTTGTTTTCGTCCATTAAAACGCAAATAGTTTTAGTGCCGCCGCCGTCTATGCCGAATACGTAACTCATGGCAAAATTTTTAATTTGTCTTGTATGTTGTCAACTAATATCTTGACGGATGGGACACAATGCGGATGTGCTGGCGTGCATCTAATTTGTACAGTAATTTTTATTTAAAGTATTGTGGTCTCGCCAGCCTAAAAATCTCGTGCAAGATGGGCGAAAGCTTATCGCCAAGCGAGCGGGGACGCTCCCCAGACGTTAAAATAATACTTTTTGCATTTTTTGAGATGCTCCCTACAATTCTTTCAAACAGACAGGGCAACGCTAATAATAATTAAACCAAATAAAGCCAACCAAATAAGATTGCGCTGACACCAATTTTTGATGGATTGCGGCAGGCCGCCGCTGATGTAACGGCTCGTCTGCGGCACTAGCGGCTCGGCTTTGTCGTGATAAAGCGTGCATTCTTTTGCCAAGGGACGCTGCGGGTAGTTGCAGGTGTCGTCTTCGTGGTAAATACAGGTTGTACACAGAAATTCTGCCGATGGCGATCGATAAAGGGGGATACCCGGATGACCGAAAGCTTTGAGAGGGATTTTGCACTGCGGACAGGCGATGGCTCGCGCGTCTACAGGTTTGTGACAGCGGGGGCAATCAGGCATTGAGGACTCGGTGATAGGGTAATGTTGTCGGTAAGCTCATTAGCGGGTTTTCCGAACGCCATCAGGCGGCTGAATGCTCCAAAATAGAAAGGTAGGTCAGCGCTGATGTAACTTAAATTGTACAGATGGTTTCGCAGCGACAGCAGGCGACCTGAGCCGATCGGCTATTTTGTGCCAAACAGTAGGAAAAATCTATGGATAACAATAGCAACTTACTCAAACAACTGGTGATGCTGGGCATTGGTACTACCTCCTTGGTGGCGGAGAAATTGCAGGAAGTCAGCGAGCAATGGGTTAAAGATGGCAAAATCAACCCCGAGCAAGCCAAAACTTTTGTCGATGACATGACAGAGCACCTGAAGTCGGAGCAGGGAAGTTGGGATGCTCAGTTCCAGCGCCAACTGCGGAATATTCTGCAAGATATGGGCGTTCCCCGACAGTCGGAAATGGATGAGTTGCGCGGCAGGCTCGATCGTCTCGAACGTCAGATGCGCGATTTAGAAAACCGTAACTGGCGCTGAGCGCGATCCTTTTCTGCAAGTTTCGCCCTCGCGGGCGATCGCGCGCTTGCTGCTATCTTGTGATAAAATTGTCACCCGAACGCAGAAGGCTCAATCAGGCACTTATGTAGAAAGCAGAAGCTAGAATTAAAAACATTCTGACTTCAAAGTTTCTTTTGCGTTTAAGATTAACTGGCATCCGCCATTTTTGGCGGAAAAGTTCAGATAAAATTTTGTAGTTCTTGTTGTACAAGATGTCTTAGATATCTGAGATATCGCGGTTACAAAAAGTATCAGGAGGATTAATTTTGCAAGGAATTCTGGTCAGCTTGGGGGTAATGCTGGTTTGCTTTGTGTTTTTGATAGTTGCTCAAATGAGCGGTTATGTGCCCAAAGCAGTTGCCTCCGAAGTGAATAATCCTTTAACCGATGCTGCGCTTGAGATCCTCTCAGCGAAGTCTTTTACTGAAGATAGCTTGCTCGTAGCTGATGCTAATTTACCGGAGGAACCAGCTACTATCGCTGGCAATAACATGACTGATAATACTGAGAAAACTGTCACCACAGCTTCAGGTTTGAAATATGTTGAATTGAAAGAAGGTGATGGGGCGACTCCAAAAACCGGGCAGACGGTTGTGGTACACTACACTGGAACTTTGGAGGATGGCACGAAGTTTGATAGTTCGCGCGATCGCAATTCTCCATTTCAGTTCAAAATTGGTGTAGGCCAAGTAATTAAGGGTTGGGATGAAGGTGTAGGTACAATGAAAGTTGGAGAACGCCGCAAGTTGATTATTCCCCCTGAATTAGGTTATGGTGCTCGCGGTGCGGGCGGGGTGATTCCTCCTAATGCTACGCTGATTTTTGATGTGGAATTATTAAAAATTGCTGGCTAGGTAGCTCAACCTAACTAAGTGTTAAACTTTTACGCTGTTTAGAAACCCGGTTTTTTTATTAAGAAACCGGGTTTCTGCGTAAGTCTTAGTTCATTTAAGTAAATCGACCTAATTAAACGTAAAATACGGATCGCGAAAAAGCTTGCTGTGTGTTCCTTCTTCCTTCTTCCTTCTTCCTGATGACGTTGGACGGAAAGCTCGGGGGACAGCACTAATGACTAATGACTAATGACTAATGACTAATGACTAATGACTAATGACTAATGACTAATGACTAATGACTAATGACTAATGACTAATGACTAATGACTAATGACTAATGACTAATGACTAATGA
>NZ_JADEWT010000138.1 GCF_015207505.1 Tychonema sp. LEGE 06208 | reverse complement strand
CCGTCAGTTAGACGGGGATAGCCTGCGGACTGGTGAGTGCCGACACTGCCAGAATGAAACAGGAAGTAAGGTTCAAAGTCCAGCTTTGTATAAAGCTGGGTAGCTTTGGGTAAGTCTTATGTAACGGTTCTATAACAACAAAGAATACGGGTTATTTGGGCTTGTTGCCGAAGCACTCATCGAAGGAACAAGGCATGAAAGCCTTGGCTCAAGGTAAAAAGAAGGAAGTTCGGCAACGAGCAATGTACGGGATGTAACGGATGTAATGGATGTAATACCATTTTTTTAAAGATGTGATAGAGATAAAGCCTGTAAAATCCAGGACGATCCGGTGAGAAATCCAAGGACGCGATCGGTGAAAGATGCTAAAATTTCCTGAACTTTTGTGCGAAGTTCATCAAGATTACTAAACACCGACTTTCCCTAAGAAATTTTTGAGATATTCCCACACTCTCTCTGTGGGATTTACTTCGGGACAAGCCGGAGGTTGAAACAGTAAAATAATATTGTCTGGTAAGTCAGATGAGTCTAAATTATGAGCCGGTGCGTTATCGACTTGAATGATGTGTAATTCATCGGGATATTGTATTGACAAAAGTTGCAAATATGCTTCAAAACAAACTTTATCTAAATGTGAAAACTCCCAAAAAAAAACTTTTGCCAGTAGAAATCGATACAGCCCCGTATAGCCAAAAACACTCAAATTTCCCTTGGTGCTTACCGGGCGGGCTTTACGCCGAAAAGAGTTAGCTTTCGCCTCGGAATTGTATGCAACCCTAATCGAGTTTCATCCCTGCACCAAAAGTGGACTTTTTTATATTTGTTTACTTGAGGTGAAGCTCTCTCCAGCAAAGCTTTTATTTGGTAGTGCAAGCTATTTTTGAAGTCATTAATTGCCGTAGCTTTTTGAGAGATACTTCGAGGTCTCGGAATTTTTAATTTACTTTTAAATTCACCTTTCGTTAAAGAATATACAGCCGAATAACTACGGGCTATTCCTTTGACTAACCTGAGCTATAACCGAACTTCTTGGTAACTGCAAAATTCTTCGGGATCTCTCAATTCTTGTTGCAATAAAGCGGCTACTTCAACTGAGAACTTTTTGGGCGACCAAAAACCTGCCGATTTTTTAATAAATTTTCCAGACCGCCTTGTTTGTATTGAAAGAGCCAGCGATGAATTGTTGCCTCACCTTTACCTAAAACTGCTGCTACTTCTCGCACAGTTGATACTTGTTTTGATTGGAATAAATAAAGCATTTGTACTTTATTGTAGGCAAGGATTCTTGTTTGTTTCTTAAGAATCATTTGCAAATATTCTACAGATTCGGTAATTTTTATGTTAGGGCGACCAGACATTTTTATTGGCTCCTTTACTTCTTACATAAGTCTATCACATCTTTAGAAAAATGGTATAAGTCCGATGTCCGTCGGAAGTTCGGCAACCGATTATGTAACGGATGTAATGGATGTAAGTCCGATGTCCGTCGCAAGAAGCAAGAAGGCTATAACGGCGAAGCCGATCGGGTGAAAAGAAGGAAGAAGGAAGAAGTCCGAGGGAAGAAAGAGAATTTTTCCTGCTACTCTCCCCCACTCCTACTCCCGTGACAGGTGTAGGTTTTGCCTTGCGAAACCCTACAAACAAGCGACAGTGCAAGGGTTTTATGCTTTGGGATTCCTAAAATTTCAAACTCTTATGGGATAAGGCTTTTACCAAAAAACCTACATCTGTCAGCTCCTCCTCTGTGTCCCTCTGTCCCTCTAGATTCTCCCCCTCTCCCTCCGCACCGGCTTCTCTGGCGAGCAATTTCCCAGGAAGGTTGGGGCTTGTCCTCAGTGTTGCAAAATCCCGACAGAGATTTAAGCGCTGGACTGAAGCCTGTGAAAATGCCGCGAGTCTGGCAGTTTAAGCTTGTGGACTGGTGGTGGCATACTTTTCTAGGATATATTCATAAAAACCCCAAATTGTCAAGTAAATGTTTGCTATACAGGCGGGAATCCTCAAACCATAACCGTTTCGGGTTGGTGTTAAAATGAAAAACCAGCACTAATTGTAATAATTCTGGTAGAATATTCATATCTTGGATCCAAGAATAACAATCTGGGTCTAGGTAAAAAACTTTTCATGTGACAAGTGGGGCGGGACGTGTTCCTCACTATAAAACGCAGTAGAGGGAAACAATTGGAGTACCTTGAATGAAGTTCTAGATATCCTTAACCGGACTCTGAAGCCCACACCATAACCTTCGGGTTGGTGTGGGAGCGTCACTGAATTATTGACGGCATTCCTAATCTCCATGCTGCGAATTATTACTCAGTGGGTTGAGGCGCAAGCTGAACTGCGACGAATCTGCGATCGCACCCATGACGAACTTATTGTTCATAAAGAAGCCACCGTGCGGGAGGTGCTGCAAGCTGTAAGGCGTAGAGGCGATTTGGCCCTGCTGCACTACACTGCTGAATTCGATCGCATGACTCTAAATGTGGAAGATTTGCGGGTGAGCGGCGCCGAATTGGATGCTGCTTACCAACAGGTGTCGAAAGAATTATTAAATGCGATCCGGTTGGCTTGCAAACAGGTAGAGGCGTTTCACCGACAGCGCGTACCCAAGTCTTGGGTGCAGTTTGGTGATGACGAGATTGTTTTGGGCAAGCGCTACACACCGGTCGATCGCGCGGGAATTTACATTCCTGGCGGTCAAGCGTCCTATCCTAGCTCGGTAATCATGAATGCGGTACCTGCAAAGGTCGCCAAGGTTCCGAGAGTGGTGATGTGTACTCCCCCCGGACAGGAGAAGAAAATGAATCCTGCGGTGCTTGTAGCAGCTCAGGAAGCGGGAGTTGATGAGATTTATCGAGTGGGCGGGGCACAGGCGATCGCAGCTTTGGCCTACGGTACGGAAAGTATTTCCAAGGTGGATTTAATCACCGGGCCGGGAAATATTTACGTGACGCTAGCGAAAAAACTGGTTTACGGAACTGTGGGAATCGATTCTCTGGCGGGGCCGTCGGAGGTACTGATTATTGCTGATAGTTCGGCGAATCCTGTACACGTAGCTGCGGATATGTTGGCGCAAGCCGAACACGATTCGATGGCGTCGGCGATTTTGCTGACGGCGGATTCGGTGCTGGCGAGAAAGGTGGTGGCTGAGGTAGAGAGACAGTTGACAAATCACCCGCGCCGGACTTTGACGGAAAAGGCGATCGTTAATTACGGTTTAGTGGTAGTGGTTGATTCTCTCAAAGCGGCGGCGGAACTGTCTAACGAGTTTGCGCCGGAACACTTGGAATTGCAAGTGGCAGAGCCCTGGGATTTGCTCGACCAAATTCGGCACGCTGGGGCGATTTTCTTGGGTTTATCTACACCGGAAGCTGTGGGTGATTATTTGGCGGGCCCCAATCATACTTTGCCGACTTCTGGGGCGGCGCGCTATGCTTCGCCGTTGGGGGTGGAAACTTTTATGAAGCATTCGAGTTTGATTGAATATTCGCCGACGGCACTGAAGAAGGTTAGTAAGGCGATTGATGTGTTGGCCAAAGCTGAGGGTTTACCTTCTCATGCTGATTCGGTGCGGTTGCGGACTGAGAATGAGGGAAAGAGTGAATTTTAGATGGTAGAGTTGAGGTTGGCGATCGGGATTTACGCAATTCGGGCTTAAGAAACCCGGTTTCTTCCAATATCTTGCTTAAATGACGCAATTATGTTAAGAAACCGGGTTTCTGTGTTGATGATGATGTGGCCCGGTAGCGCGAAGTTGTGGAAAGTAGCCGATAATTAACGCGAAGTTTAAAGTCTAATATCTGAGATTTATAAGGTGCATTATATTGAATACTATTTTGGTGGCGATCGACAGTTCGGAGTTTGCAGTACAGGTTTTGCAAGCTGTGGAGCTATTTAAGCTAAAACCGACGACTAAGGTGATTTTAGTTCATGTGGTGACTTCTGGTATTTCGGATTTTGATGCGGCGGTCGATCGACCTCACGCTCAGGGAAATGAGATTGCTTACCGAGAAGTGGAGAAGTTACTGCAATCTTATCAGCAAAAGTTGCCTTGTCAGAGCGAGTTAGAGATTGTTTCGGGGGAACCGGCCGAGGAGATTTTGCGTTTGGCGAATATTTATAAAGCGGATTTAATTGCGATCGGCTGTCGGGGTTTGACTGGTGTCAAGCGAATTTTGGCAGGTTCGGTGAGTGCTGAGGTTGTGGCTGAGGCTCCTTGTTCGGTGCTGGTGGTTCGGGCTAGCTAGCGGCGGTAAATCAAAGAGTCGATCGCGTTTACCTCAACCAACATACTTATTTCACTAATAGATTGCGAGATGAATTTTCGGAAAATATATCTAGTTAGTTAGAGATAAATGTTTTGAAGTTGCCTAATTGGCGATCGTTGATTGAAACAGAAGTCGGTTATACCAATTTCATAAAATGCCGCTACAAATACGAGCTCTGCCGAACGAAGTTCGATGTCTGAAATAGATTTACTAACTGTAGCAATATTTTATGAAATTGGTATAAAAAATTGGGAATTTTGCCTAGTTTAGTAGAAAGTCTATTTCCTACTTCCCCTTTCCCTTACCCTTCCCCAAAAACTCCCGCAGCCGCAACAAACTAGCGGTTTGTCCCAAATTCAGCGGCAGCAGCGACACTCCCTCCAACCGAGACTGCACCCAACCGTCACCCCAATACCACTCGTGAAACCCGTCAATTCCCTCACTCAACAACAGCCGCAGACAGTTTGACTCAGCAATGTCCACATAGTGCTGCACCGCTACCGGGCCAATCCAACTCGTGAAAGTCAATTCGCGATCGATCATTTCCGGTAAACCCTTAGAAAACTGCTGAGGCCACAGCCACTGCTGCAACTGCACAGGACGCAGCAAACTGTCCCGAATCGCGGTTTCCGAAGCTTCAACCTCAATCCGCAGTTGACTTTGTTGAAAATTACCTAGCATAGCAATTTGAAATTTTATATAGGAGCTTTACTTAACTTCAATGTAACGTAATTGCACGAACTTCGATCGACAATGGCGATCGCACCCTCTGAAAATTCCCTACATTATAGTAAAAAAAAATTACCTATTTGGAGAGCGGTTGGCGAATAAAACGAGAAACAACTGCCACAATCCGCGCCGCCACAATCGAGCCCAGAACAATCCGCGCCGCCACAATCGAGCCCAGAAAAACATTCCGAGATTCCACAATCTAGCCATTCAAGATACTCTAGCCCTTCAATACAGTTTTCACACTCAGAGCTTCTGCCAGGAGTTTCCCCCTGAGATTTTGGTCGATCGGATTTTGGTTCATCGTTACCCTCGAAATTGGAGGCTTCACTGCCAGATTCACTGCTAAACCGGGCTTTCAAGATTTGATTTGCCCGCTTGCAAGCCGCAAACCGACGGCGTGACGCTTTTATCGCCCCAAAGCAGCCCAATTTGGCGATCGCGCCCTTGATATACGGAGAGCAAGACTCCCCCCCGTACAGCACTCGGTGAGCACAAGAAAAGCCTTTTCTCGGTGATATGTGTTTCTGGTATCCGCTAATAGAAGCTACAGCTAATTGTCCGAGGGCTGCATCAAAGATAGGCGTTTGCATTGGTTTCCCATACGTTAGATATTCCCTTCCTGCTAAAAACTACAACCAACAGCTCAACAATTCCCCGCGCCCCATCCCTCGCGCGATGCCTATTTTCGTATCCAATTGTTAAGCTCTGTTTCATTTCATTTAAATCTCCCGTCCTTACCCCACAGCCAAGAAACTCCGTGATACCATCACATCTGACTGAGTAAATACTTATAGAAAAAAACTGGAGAGAAAGCTTTGACACTACGGGTTGCAGTTGTGGGCTCAGGCCCTGCGGGTTCTTCCGCCGCCGAAACATTGGTAAAAGCAGGAATCGAAACTTATTTATTCGAGCGCAAATTAGATAACGCAAAACCCTGCGGTGGGGCGATTCCCCTGTGCATGGTCAGCGAATTTGACTTGCCACAAAGTATTATTGACCGTCAAGTCAGAAAAATGAAAATGATTTCCCCCTCCAACGTAGAGGTGGACATCAATATCGAAAATGCCGACGAATACATCGGTATGTGCCGCCGGGAAGTGCTCGACGGCTTCATGCGCGATCGCGCTGCTTCCTTGGGTGCCAAACTAATTAACGGCACAGTCCACACCTTAGAGATTCCTGGGAACAACACCGACCCCTACATTCTCCACTACGCCGACCACTCCAACGGCACCGCTGTGGGAACTCAGAAAACCCTGAAAGTGGATTTGGTAATCGGGGCTGACGGCGCTAACTCCCGCGTAGCCAAGGCGATTGATGCAGGCGACTATAATTATGCGATCGCCTTCCAAGAGCGCATCCGCCTCCCAGAAGATAAAATGGCTTACTACGAAGGCTTAGCCGAAATGTACGTCGGCGACGACGTTTCCACCGACTTCTACGCTTGGGTGTTCCCCAAATACGACCACGTAGCCGTCGGTACCGGCACGATGAAAGTCAATCAAGCCAGCATCAAAAAACTGCAAGCCGGCATCCGCGCCCGCGCTGCCAAAAAACTCCTCGGCGGTGAAATCATTAAAGTGGAAGCCCACCCCATCCCGGAACATCCGCGTCCCCGCCGGGTTGTCGGCCGAGTTGCTCTCGTCGGCGACGCTGCAGGTTACGTTACCAAGTCTTCGGGCGAAGGTATTTACTTTGCTGCGAAGTCTGGCCGGATGTGCGCCGAAACGATTGTGGAGATTTCTCAGCAGGGCACGCGGATTCCTACCGAACAGGAAATCAAGCTTTATCTGAAGCGTTGGGATAAGGCCTACGGAATTACTTACAAAGTGCTTGACATTTTGCAGCGCGTGTTCTACCGTTCCGATGCTACTCGCGAAGCTTTTGTGGAAATGTGTGCCGATCGCGACGTGCAGAAACTCACATTCGATAGCTACTTGTATAAGACAGTAGTACCGGCCAATCCTTTCATCCAAATGAAGATCACCGCCAAAACCATTGGTAGCTTGTTGCGTGGCAATGCTTTAGCGCCTTAACTGTTAAAGCACTTTGTATAAAAAAAGCGGGCAGTCACAAAACTGCTCGCTTTTTTTATGGTTCAGATAACGAACCGCGAAGGCGCTAAGGGCGCGAAGGAAGGGGAAGAAGAAGAATTTTTAGTTCAAGTTCAACTGCACTAAGGTATCGGGGGCGAGGAAGTGGGAAATGTGATAAGCTCGCTCTTCTGTTTTTAGCAGGATTTTTTCGTAGAGGTAGCGCGTAGCTCGATCGCCCAAACTTTCTGCTTGTCCTGCTTGACGGCGCAGCAAACCTATGATAGCTTGTTCGGCAGTCAAATCATGTTCCAGCATTTGGCGGCACGAATACACGCCGTCGGCTTCCGGCTCGAAACAGCACAACTCAGCTAATTTGCTAAAACTAGCCGCTGGTATGCCGCCCAACCCGTTCAACCGTTCGCCCAACTCGTGGACGCTATCTTGAGCATCTCCGTAGCTTTCTTCAAAGAATTTGTGCAAGGAGTAGAATTCTGCCCCTTCCACCACAAAATGATGTTTTTGATATTGCAGGTATAAAGCCTGGAAACTGGCCAGCAGCGCGTTCATCCCTTCACAAATCGGTGCTGTGACGGAATGTTCCAGTAGAACTGGATTTTCAGCTATGTGGCCAAACGGTCTCAATGCACTCTGAGTCTCAGCCATGTGTGTTCTCCTCTCAATAGGCAGTTTTGTTGCCAATAGATTCAGTGTAGCACCCTAAATTTACCAGTCAAGCAGAGTCTGCCTCGATAGTGGAAGACTTTGTATAGTAAAAAAAAAATTTCAAAATCTATTGAGAATAATTTGCAGTTGCGCTATCCTGTAAAAAGATGCTCGTTCTGAATGCTTCCTGAAAAGGGGGTCGATCGAGAGCAAAAATTAATGCAAATCATTATTGTTGCAAAAAAAATGAACCCAGCAGATCCAGAATTAGAAGTTTGTGACATCGTGCAAGTCAGTTGGCTAGACAGATGGCAAGTTTACCAACGCTTGCAAGAACTAGAAATTCCCTGCTGGTGCGGAGTTGACCAGCCTTTGCGGGCAAAAATTAGCACCGCCAAACAAGCTGCTCAACTCGCAAGCGTTTTGAGGCAATTGAGCGCTCCACGGCGCGAACTGGTGAAGTTGCTGGAGTGCTGCTGGCAAATCGGGTAAAGCTCAAAGGAAGAAGAAAGACGTCTGAGGGAAGAAGTAAAAACAATAATGATGCGATTTAACGCATAAATACATTCACTAACGACGCTTTTTGTCAAGTTCGATAATTTTCACTGAACAGTCAATCAAGGAGTTATAACAATGTATAAATCTGGCAAGCAAGTTTCCGAGTTCAACTTAGAGGGAGAAATCCTCAGCCTAGTTATTGAAGATGGCTGCAAACTTAAATATTTGCGGATTAGTACCGCTCGCAAAGTAGAATACCTCGTGAAACTTCGCAAGGAATTGCGGTCATTTTTAGCGCCTGTTTTGACACCTGGATTGAGAGTGAAAGTTGTAGGCGAGCAAGAACTTAATTTAAAAAACGGTAAAATAAAACTGAAAGCTCGCAGTCTGACGCTGGCTGGGGGAAACAAAGATAGATTGCCAGACCAGCAGGACTTTACGAGTGTGCCTGGTGAGATTGTGACATCAGACGATCGCGCGATCCTTTTCAAGGGCTTCGCCAACGGCAAAACCGAAGTCAGCCCTCCAGAAGCAGATCGAACTGTAAAAGCTCGGGCAAAAACTCAAACCAAAATATTAGTATGTCAAAAATCTGACTGCCAAAAACGCGGTGCCGCAACAGTCTGTAAAGCTTTAGAAAATGCTTTGAATTCGCGGGGTTTAGGAGAAGAAGTGACAGTTCAGGGTACGGGATGTCTCAAACAGTGCAAAGCTGGCCCAAATATAGTTGTGATGCCAGATAAAACTCGCTACAGTCGCATTGCACCAGCAGAGGTTGCAGCAATTATTGACAAACATTTTGCAGTTGCTAAAGCTTAGCCGATCGGGCACAACGGGAGAGGGAGACTGGGAGAATTTGGCTGCTGACTGACGATCGATTATTAATAATTGATGACTGGGGGCTTTTTTTTGGATAATCTATAAGGATAGACTGTTTCAAAGACCCTGTGACTATTGGGATAAAAAGCTATGTCAGAAGCTGATCTTCGAGCTAATCAGCATCAACCGTACCCTGCTGTTCAATCGGATGCCGAACCATTGCAGTCAAATTTGGCCGCTGCTGGGGGTTTTGATCCGATCGCCCCCCCTGCGACAAATACTCCTGCGGTTCCCCAACAGCCAGAAGAAGACTGGCAAACATTAGATTTTCCCAACGCGCTCAGCGTAGATGCCATTCCCACAACAGCAGAAACAAAAAATTTGCAATCTCTGACACAGCCTCCCGAAGCGGGAACACCGCCGATTTCAGAGAACCTCAAAAATCTGCTCGGTAATGCCGAACAGCGTCAGGCCAAAGGATCGACCCCAGTAACCCTGATGCAAGCGCTGCACGAATGCAACCGCGACCTTTTGCAGCGCATCGCCCAGCTAGAAACAGCGCTCGAAGAGTCCCAAAAAAACTGGCAGCATCGCGAAGCCTTGCTAGAAAAGCAGACTGCTGAACTCGAAAACACTCAAGAACAATTGACGCGGCTGTTTGGGAAAGTGGAAGTTTCCCATCAAACCCTCCAGAGTCAAGAAATTTTAGTGGAGAGTTTAAGAAATAAGTTAGCAAGCAGCCAAACCAGGCTAGCGATTGTGGAGCGAGAATGTGCGTCTACGGTGCAGCGCTACAACGAACAGTTTCATCAGCTAGTAGCCACAGAAAATGTTTGCCGAGAATTACGATCGCGCTTGCACCGCCAGCAGCGCCACACTTTGCAATTCAAAGCAGCCTTGGAAAGAAGTTTGGAGATGCCGCAGAAGCCGCCGACTTACGAGCCGCCTGACAGTGGGGACGATTTGGCGCACAAGCAATTAGAATCGTTGCTGGCGACGGTCAAAAACTCTCAAGTTCCGCTGCCGCCAGCCTTTAACGCTTCTCCTGTCAAACCTTGGTCAGAGCCCGAAGAGCATCCAGATGCAGTGGCTGTTGAAGAGGCGATCGACACTGAACCCACGGCCAATCAGGAACTCAACAAGTTAGCCCAAGTATCCGGCCTTCAATTGCAGGAGAGCGAAACCTACCGGACTCAGGAGACTGTAACTGAGTCGGAGGTGGCGGTGGAGGAACCGGAATTACCGATAACTGAGTCTGAACCAGAAATTGCTGCTGTCAAATCGGGCAGCGAAGAATTGGCCAGGGCGGTTCAAATTTTGAATTCTGTGGAAACCTTTGGTATTCAAGAAGGGCGATCGAGTGAAGCCACGCCTACAGCAATCGCGCAACCAGACTGGCTGACTTTGATTGCTAGTCCGCTGCGGGCTGCTAAAAAACGTCGATCGCTAGCTGAAATTGAATTGCCGAGTTTTCGATAGTTAATTGACTGCGGTAATATCAATTCCGGTTGCACTCTTCATGATGTTAACTGTTAACTGTTGACTGTTGACTGTTGACTGTTAACTGTTACTTGTTAACTGTTGACTGTTAGCTGTTAATTTACTATTCCGATGCTGACGGATTTGATATAATTGGTAATTGCACAGATTTACCAATTACCCACAATACAGCAAATACGGTTTCAGCTTGGGATAATATTACGGGCGATCTATTACCACAACAAAACAGTTTGTAGTGCGAAAGACCGTCCGTTTTCGCGAGTTCGTAGTGCGGAATTCCTCACTACAAACTTTAACTCGAAACTATTTTTTTCCCTTTTCCCATCCCGTAGGTGAGAGCATAGCTGGTAGACAACAGCCGCAGCCAAACAGCCGGATAGCGCGGCTCCAACCAAGGCTGTATTTTGCGGGCGAAACTGGGGAGCCATCCGAATAGGAAACTCGCCAAAGCCAGGAGAGTAAAAGTCAAGTAACTCCGCAGCCAGCGCCCAATATCCCCCAAGGTGACAAAATCTAAAATCCACAATAGGAGAGAAGGATTTTTTCTGGCTGCTTTAATTGCTAATTGATTAAAAGTTAGCCAGTCGGCTCTGTCTTTAATAAAAGTTTCCGCGACGGTGAGTTCTTGTTCTGCCAAAAGACCAAAAAAGGTATTGAGCATTGAATTAATTCTTTGGGGTGGCAAAGTGCGCCCCGTCGGCACCATCATCCCTTTAGAAAATAGCCAAGTTACTGATATATTGCTCTGGTAGGCACGAATTTGGTTTAAGTGTTTGGCACTTAATAAATTGTGCTTTAAAGCTGTATCCAATAAATCTGTTAATCGAAAAAGATTGCGGATGAGAGAGCCGAAACCGGTGAATACTAAGGGAGATTGCAAAGATGCTGCATCGCCGATCGCAATTAGGCGATCGACAGCCACGGCGCGATCGCTGCTGGTGGTGCTAAAATGGCCTGGAATATAACCAAAAGTAGTTTTTTTCCAGATTAATTTATTGACATCGCAGCGGCGGTACTCCGGCAAAATTGCGAAAAAATCCTCGTACAGTTCCAGCAAAGAACCGGGATTCTCGGCATTTACTTGGTGATAGTGAAAGAGATAAACTGTGAGTTCTCCTCCAGCGCCGGGAAATAACTCCCAAATCAGTTGACGGCCGCGGGAAATATCGCCGTGACTCCAGAGAACGTCGCCGTAATCGGAATCCCAAACTCCCGGCTCCATTCCTCCGTCAATGACTCCTCCCACCGTCGGACAAACGCTGTCAAAAGCGCGTCCTTCGTTCAATTGCCAAGCGATGGGAGAAGCTGAACCCATTGCATCGACGAGCAAACGTCCGCTGACAGTGCGATCGGTTTTTGTTGGCAAGTGGCAGCCCTGAACTATAACTTTTTCCGCTTCAATATCGGCTCTGATAAACTCAGTTTCGTCCCAGATTTCCCCGCCCGCTTCTGTGAGTTTAGCTCCCGCCAAATACACCAGTTTGTCGCTGTCCAAAGCTATATTCAGCACCTTCGGCGTGTGCAGAATTGCCGCTTTAGCAACGGGCGGATTGTTAGCATCAAAAAACTTGCAGTAGCCATCTTTGTATTCTCGCGCAATCAAAGTTTCGATTTCGGCTGCAGTAAATAAACCTAAATCAACTAAGCTTTGCATTTCGTCCCGCGAAATATTCCACTCGCGATTCATCTTCCCAAAAGGCATTCGTTCCAGCAGCAGCACTCGGTAGCCCAATCTCGCCATGACTGCGGCGTGAATTACTCCTAATGCTCCGCCGATATAAATTAAATCGTAAACAGTATCCCCAGCTTCCGACACCGAAACAGTGCCTTCTCCCTTCTCCCCTCTTCCTTCTTCCTTCTTCCTTCTTCCTTCTTCCTTCTTCCCTCTTCCTTCTTCCTTCAAAAACACGACTTGTTTTGGCTTTTGAGGATTGCGAGTGTTTTCGCGCCAGCGTTGCTCCCACCAGTAAACGCGCTGCAGGTCGTATTCGCCTTTGGGCATTTTTTGGAAGTATTTGACGGTGAGAGGGTAATAGGGGGCAAGAGCGTCAAAAATTGACTGTTTGGAGAGGTCTACGGTGGGGGGTTCTGGGTAGCGATCGGGAAACTTGTTTCTGACAGCCAGATTTAGAGTTTCCAGGAACTGTTTTTCTCCAGGCGGCGCGTCTTCTAGACGAAAGACTTTTAAATAAGTTGTGCGCTGTACTGACCAGACAAAGGTGGAAAGTTCTGTTCGCCAATTGTGGTTTTCTGAATTGGTATCAGGGAGGGTCGGTTTTGGATTAGCATTTTGAGTTCCAGATTTTACCAACTCCGCTGCTGTTGTGTTGGAAAGCAGGCGAAAACCGTCAGGAGTAATAATTTTTTCTCCGATTTCGGGGTCGAATTCGTGCTGCAGCCAGGTACAGACTGCTGCTGTATCGGGTGTGGGGACTTCTAGATAAAGAATTTCTTGCATGATTGGGAGTTCAATTCTGAATAAATTAATAAAGATGGGGGAGTTGACAAGGGAGCAAAGTAGGCTATACTCCCGAATACTTATTTAGTTTTAAATAAGTTTACAATGTTTTAAGATTTTTAGTTTCTCGATCGCCCTAGCTCTTAGTTGACCCGCAGCGGGTCAGTATCTACTTTTTTTGATATGCACTCTTATGAATTATCCCATTCCTACGAATCCTCAAGAAATGATTGCTTTGCGACAGCAGCCGCTGAATGAAGAATTGGTGGCGTCGGCGATCGCGGGTGTGATTCAAATAGCTCGATCGCGTTCTCAGTCTTTAGACGAGTTAAAGGCTGAGCTGCTCGCCGACGACAACCTGCTCGATTTGGCTCAAAGGCTCTGGTTGAGCGAAATTGTAGCTCAAGCTTGGGAAAATTTGCCCTAGACTAAGTTGTTGTGCATTTAAATTATGTGTTGAGGGCGGTCTTTCGGGCCCGCGTCACAAGAGTGAAAGTTTATTTGACAAGCGAATTTCTGCATGTGGTCCCCGCCACGCGATCGATCCGTGGAATCAATCGGGAGCATCTGGAATCTCAAATCCTCAAGCCCCGGAATTTATCCGTGGGGTCAATCCAAAATCTAAAATCTAAAATCTAAAATCGAATGACCGTCCAATTTAAATGCGGATTAGCTGATAAGCGGTTCTCACTAACATGAGGTACGCTCGAAGAGCGGTAATTGGTAATTTGTAATTGGTAAGCTGTCGCACATTCAAAAGTCAACAGTCAACAAACTAACGCAATTCAACTTCTCGCTTAACTTCTGTTAAAACTCGATCGCCCCGCGTCAACCGATATTCTGCCCGCCACACTCCCGGAATTAGAGGAGAATTTGTACTATTTTTTTTGCCGGCATAACGCAACCAAGTGCGGCTGGGGGCTGGAATTTCCTTGCTGTCATTGATGATGGTTTCACCGTTGGGTGCAAATAATTTGTATTGTTCGCGATCGCCCTTGAGGACTCCGTAAGCCTGCACCCAAAATATTAAAGCAGGGCTATTTATGGGGAGTTTAGTCTCAGAAAATTGTCCGGCCCAGACAGCGTTATCGTCAGGTGCTTTGTTGGCAAAACCGGCGCGAATTAAACCTGTAGAAACATAGTCGATGGGCTTGTCCCAAATTGGATTGCGGGCGGTGTTGCAGCCTAATTTGGCATCGGCACCGACAAACGGATCTACAGCTTTGCCTTGATAGCGAAAAGTGACGTGTACGTGGGGGAAAGAAGCCATCCCAGAGTTTCCCACCATGCCCAAAACGGTGCCTTTTTGTACCTGCATTCCCGGCTTCACAACCACGCTGTTTTGGCGGAGGTGGCAGTATTGGGCTTCCCAGCCTGCGCCGTGATCGATTACTATGCCGTTGCCGCATTCTGTACCTGAGACGTTGGCTTTGTCTGTCGGGTTTTGCAAGCGCCGATCGACTACACCATCTCGCACTCGCAAAACTTTGCCCGCTGCGGAGGCGATAACTGGAACTCCTTTTGCCATTGCTTTGGCGTCGGGAATGGCGAAGTCTGTGCCGTCGTGCCCGTCGTAGGTTTGTCGCCCGCAGCCAAAATCGACTGCTGCCGGGCTCGGATCGCGATCGAAGTACAGCAATACAAAACAGTCTTTTCCTAGGGTACAGTCGATCGGCTTACCGAATTGCCCGCTGGGCTTTTGGGCGACGGTTGAAGAAACGAGGCGCTGGGCGATCGTGTTGGCTTGGGCGATCGGTGCATTGACTGAGGTGTTATTAGCACAGGCAGCCGCACTTGTCAACCCCACGGTCAACAAAATTGCAGAAAAGTGTTTTTTTGATATGATAGTCATTCGTCGGTGGGAGATAAAATTTGAGGAATGAAGTCAAAAATCAATCAATCATTCAAAATATAGTTGGCTCAATCATCTAGACGATCGATCTGGCGTTTGAGTTTCCCATATTTATTGTAAACTATCGCGTCTTTTATTTATACTGGCCTGTTTTTTGAGACTTTTGTATAGCGGAATTTCGGCCCGCTATACAGGTTAAATTGCCAAAGCAAAACAGCTTAGTTTTCTCGGTTTTTACTGCTTAATTAGTTAAAAAAATGCTCTCTAAAATTCGATCGGTCATTTCGATAATTCGGCTTTGCGGCCTTGCGGTTGCTGCTTTGGCGATGTGGGCATTTGCCACCATTGCCGAAGAGGTTTTGGAAAAGGAAACCTACGCTTTCGATACATCTATCTTACTATATCTTAGGAGCTTGCACACTCCGCTGCGCGATCGCCTCATGCTCGGCTTGACATTTTTGGGAGAACCCAACATGCTGCTCATACTGAGCGTAAGTTTGGGTATTGTGCTGTGGGTGAGGAAACATCGCTCCGAAGCCACAACTATTGCAGTTACGGGCGTTGGAGGCCTGGGTTTAAATCTACTCTTGAAAAAACTGTTTGCGCGCGATCGACCTCTACTTTGGGAGCGCACGGTTGATGTTAAATTTTACAGTTTTCCTAGCGGACACGCGATGATTTCAATGATTATTTACGGTTTGCTAGGATATTTATTGGGTTCGCGCTTTCCCAAGCAGCGCTGGTTGATTTACAGCTTGACTGTGGTATTAATTGCTGCTATTGGTTTGAGCCGGCTTTATCTCGGAGTTCACTGGCCAACCGATGTGATTGCCGGTTATATTGCTGGTTTTGTCTGGCTGCTTGCTTGTATTTTTAGTTTGGAAGTATGGAAGCAGTTTCATGATTCTCGTCCTGTTGCTGAAGAGAAGTTTTTGTCGCCTGAAAATCCTCAATAATAGTTTTAGTTGTTGACGGTTGACGGTTGACGGTTGACTGTTGACGGTTGACTGTTGACTACTAAGAGGGCGGGCACGCACCATCCACCGCCCCTACTAATAAATAACAACTAACATCTAACAATTAATACCTAACAACTATAGCAATTCTAAATGAGTCGTAAATCTTTTTACCCCACCCCAACCC
>NZ_JADEWT010000137.1 GCF_015207505.1 Tychonema sp. LEGE 06208 | reverse complement strand
CTCCCCCTCCCCGCCACTCTCCCATCGAGCAACAAATGGCGAGATTTCAAGTCTTAAGCGCCTGTTTTGTAGCATTTTCCCACGGTTCCAACGACGTAGGAAATGCAGTTGCTCCCCTAGCTGCGATCGCCTACATCCGGCGCACAGGTTCCTTTCCCTCAGAGGATTTCAGCGTACCACTGTGGATTTTAGTCGTCGGAGGCGCAGGAATAGTCATCGGTTTAACCCTCTGGGGCAAAAATGTAATTGCCACAGTCGGCGAAAAGATCATCCAACTCCAACCCAGCGGCGGATTTTGCGCGGAATTAGCCACAGCCACCACAGTCTTGCTAGCATCCCGCTTCGGTTTGCCAGTTTCCACATCCCACGCTTTAGTCGGTGCAGTTGTCGGAGTTGGACTTGTCAAAGCTTGGAAAACAGTACGCTGGGAAACTTTGCTGTCAATTGGTTCGGCTTGGCTGGTGACAATTCCGATCGCAGCCGCTTTGGGTGCTAGCATTTTTAGCATCGCCCAATGGATTTTAGCCAGATGAACGCAATTCGATCGATCGCGCCCAACGGCCGCTCAATCACTTAATTTCTGCTTCAAGCAAAGGTTTAGCTGTCTGGCCAGCACCTCAACACAGGGCTTTCTCAACATAGTAAGGTGATTGCCAGGAACTCGAATCACCTCTACTTGTGCCGCCGTTAAATCGCTCCAGCCAAGAGTTGGATCTTGATGACTCATGCTTAGCTTTTCCCCGGATCTAAACAAAGTAATTCGGTGCGGATAAATTTTCGGTACATAGCTGAGAGTTGCTTGACTGTTAGCCTGAAATACAGTAAACATCGAAGGAATTGCCAGCTCGCGCCAGCTTTTTTGTTTGGACTCCTGAGATAAGATACTAACCATAACAGCCTGTTTCCAATTCCAGCCATACCAAAACTTAGTTACCCAATTAAGCATTTTATTTAATTTAGGAAACCTGGCAGCAATTCCGCCAACTTGCACATTTTCCGCAGCAGCCACCAAGCGAAAATAATCGACCACAAAAGGCCAGATAGAGCGCGAAACAGTAGTCAGAATAAACTTGCAACCGTCCCAAAAAGAAGGTTTGTTAGCAGAAACCGGCGCTAAAGTATCCAGCACAGCAAGCAAAGCCACTTCATCACCCGCCGCGAGCAACTGTTGAGCCATCTCAAAAGCCACCAAACCACCAAAAGACCAACCTCCTAAAAAATAAGGCCCTTTTGGTTGAACGGTACGCAAAGCTGCGATGTAGTCAGCCGCCATGTCTTCAATGCTAGTTAACGGAGAACTTTCGCCGTCAATTCCTTTGGGTTGCAGCCCGTAAAACGGTTGATTTTCTCCTAGCCCAAAGGCTAACTCGACATAAGGAAATACCACGCCAAAGATGGGATGAACGCAGAAAAAAGGCGGATTTTTACCGCCAGGCTTAATTGCTACTAACGGCGACCATTCCTCAGAATTTGTTCCTGAATCTAGCGAATCTGCTAAACCTTCAATTGTCGGATTTAAAAAAATAGCAGACAGCGACAACTCGCGCTCAAATTGCTGGTTAATCTCATTAATGAGGCGAATTGCGAGCAGGGAATCTCCACCCAAATCGAAGAAGTTGTCGCCAATGCCAACAGGCTCTGTGTTAAGGATTTTTGACCAAATTTGGGCGAGGGTTGACTCGGTTGGCGTGCGAGGTGCAATGCAGCTTTTATCTGTTGAATTGCTAATGAGATTCTCCGGCGATATTAGGCGGTTGCGATCGATTTTGCCATTGGGAGTTAGGGGCAGAAAGTCGATCGCCACAAAAGCACTGGGAATCATGTAATTGGGCAGTTGTTGTTTGAGGAAATTCCGCATTTCCAAGGGATTAAGCGTCTGATTTTGATTGGGAACGACATAAGCAACTAGGCGCTTGTTTCCAGACAAATCATCTTCAGCCACCACCGCTGTTTCTTTGACTGCGGGATGCTGAAGCAGCAGCGCTTCAATTTCTCCCAATTCTATTCGATAACCGCGAATTTTTACCTGTTCGTCAGTGCGGCCTAAAAACTCAATATTGCCGTCGGGAAAATAGCGAGCTAAGTCACCTGTTTTGTAAATTCGTTCTCCTGCTTTCTGGCTAAAGGGATTAGCAATAAATCGCTGGGCGGTTAATTCGGGGCGGTTCAGGTAGCCTCGCGCCAATCCGCTGCCGCCGATGTACAATTCACCTGGAATTCCAACGGGTACAGGCTGTAAATTTTTATCTAAAATATAGAGTTTAGTGTTGGCAATTGGGCGGCCGATGGGCGTTTTTTTGCTATCGCCAATTTCGGCAAAACTCGACCAGACTGTCGCTTCTGTAGGGCCGTAAGCGTTAAAAAATCTGCGCCCAGAAGCCCAGCGTTTTACAATATCCGGGGAACAGGATTCGCCCGCACAGATGATTGTTTGCAGTGCGGGAAGTACGGCCTTTGGAAGGACAGCTAGCAGCGAGGGCGGGAGGGTAGCGTGGGTAATAGCATTGTCCTGCAAAAATTGGATTAATGTTTGTCCGGGCAACAAAGATTCTTTCTTGGCACAGTAAAGTGTTGAGCCGGTTCCCAATGCCATGACAATCTCAAAGATTGAGGCATCAAAACTCAGGGATGCAAATTGCAAAATGCGGTGATTTGAGCTTATTTGCAAAGCTTCTATTTGAGCTTTTACTAAGTTGTAGAGTCCGCGATGTTCGATTAAAACGCCTTTAGGTTTTCCGGTTGAACCCGATGTGTAAATGACGTAGGCTAGGTTTTCTGGTATAATATTTGTAGTTAATTTGGCTGGGCTTTGTCGGGCGATATTTTCTCTGTCGGAGTCCAAACACACTACTGAAAAAACTCCGTAATTTTCCGGCTGCGTCAAGTTTTTGGCTAAGTGCTGCTGAGTTACCAAAATCGACACCTGAGCATCTTCTAACATGAAGTTAAGGCGCTCTTGAGGATAAGTTGGATCTAAAGGCAGGTAGGCTGCGCCTGCTTTGAGAATGCCTAGCAATCCGACGATCGCCTCTAAGGAACGTTCTACACAAAGGCCCACTAAAACTTCTGGTGCTGCTCCCAATTGCTGCAAGTAACGTGCAAGTTGGTTGGCTTTGCTGTTGAGTTGGCGGTAGGTTAACTGCTGGTTTTCAAAGACGGCGGCGATAGCATCGGGCGCGAGCTCGACTCGCTCTTCAAATAGCTGATGGAAACACTGGTTTTGCGGATAATCTCTCTGAGTGTCATTCCAATCGATTAATAATTGCTGGTATTCTGGCGCTGTCAGCAAAGCCAAGTCGCTGAGGTGCTGTTTGGGATTTGCAACAATGGCTTTTAGCAGTGTTTGGAAATGTCCCGCCATGCGCGCAATTGTGGCGCGATCGAATAAATCTGTGCTGTAGACAAATTGCCCTTGAATACTTCCTGCATCTTCCCACAAGTTGCACTCTAAGTCGAGCTTGGCGGTTCCGCTGTCAAAGTCGATCGCCTCGAAAGTGATTCCCGGCAATTCTAGCGCTGCTACAGGAGTGTTTTGCAGGCTGAAACTAAGTTGAAATAGGGGGTTGCGGCTCAACTCGCGATCGGGCTGCAATTCCTCAACCAACTTCTCGAAGGGCAAATCTTGGTGGGCGTAGGCTGCCATTGCGACGTTTTTTACCCGATGCAATAGTTCCCGAAAAGTGGGGTTTCCCGAGAAATCTGTACGCAGCACCAAACTGTTGACAAAAAAACCGATTAATGCTTCTATTTCGCTCAGGTTGCGATTGGCGATCGGCGTTCCTACTGCAATATCTACTTGTCCTGTATAGCGGTACAGCAAAGTTTGAAAAGCGGCTAGTAGAGTGATAAATAAAGTCGCGCTTTCTTGCTGGCTAAATAACTTTAGCTGCTCGCTCAAAGCAGGTGATAGTGTTATAAAATGTTTAGCACCTCGGTAGGATGGAACCGCCGGCCTTTGTCTGTCTGTTGGTAGATTGAGTGTGGTAATTCCGTTTAACTGCTCGCGCCAATAATCTAACTGGGTTTCTAATACTTCGCCCTGCAACCATTCGTGCTGCCATTCTGCAAAGTCGGCGTACTGCACGGGCAGTCCTGGTAAGTGCGAAATCCCGTTTTTTACAAATGCCGTGTAGAGCGTTCCCAGCTCTCGAATTAGCACTCCAATCGACCAACCATCAGCCACAATATGATGTAAATTCAGCAACAATATATGTTCTGTTTCACCCAGTTGTAACAGCGTTACTTTAAATAACGGCCCGGCGGCTAAATCGAAAGGGCATTGTGCTGCATCGGTTGCAAGTTGCAGGGCTGCGGTTTCCTGCTGAGTTGGCGACAGATTTTGTAAGTCGATTGTGGGAAGAGATACAGTTAAAATGGGAGCAATAATTTGTACGAGTTCCCCTTCCAAAAGCGTAAAAGTAGTGCGTAAAGTTTCGTGCCTCTGCACAATTTCGTTGAAGGTTTGCTCTAAGGATATTAAGTTGAGAAAACCTGTTAAGCGGAGCGCTGTTGAGACATTGTAGAAAGGATTGCCCGGTGCTAATTGATTGAGGAACCAAAGCCGCTGCTGAGCAAAGGATGCGGGGAAGACGAAAACTTCTGTTTCTTGCTGCATATTTATCGAAATTGCACCCGTTCAACCGCCTTAATTTTTATTTACTTTCTCGATCAAAAGATGATAGCTTCATCCGCCGACTTTCGCGAGAAATAGCCACTAAAGCCGGAGCTTTAATATTAACCTTGCTCTCTTTTAAACTCTCCACAATCTTAGACAATTCTCCGATTGTCGGCGCTTCAAAAACGCTTCGCAAAGGCAACTCTACCGCGAAAGCATCTCGCACTCTAGAAACAAGCTGAGTCGCCAGCAGCGAATGGCCTCCTAATTCAAAGAAATTGTCCCGGATACCCACTCGCTTTATCCCCAAAACCTCAACCCAAATTTTCACTAAAACTTCCTCAACAGAAGTATGAGGCGCAACATAACTGCCAGCCCATTCTAACTTAATTGGCTCCGGTGCGGGCAAAGCGAGGCGATCGACCTTTCCGTTAGCCGTCACCGGTAGCGACTCCAGCACAACAAAAGCCGACGGAATCATATATTCCGGCAGTTTTTCTGCTAGATAAGCCTGCAACTGTGGTACTAATTTACGCGCTGCTTTAGCTTGTAAGGGATTGTTAGCATAAGAGCGCCAAGGACGCAAGTTATTGCTTCGGGTTTCTCGCACAAAATCTCTAGTTTCGCCCCGCAAAAATACTACATCGTAGCGCCCTTGACTGTCGGAATTAGACCAACTAATATTAACATTATATGGAACTTCCAAAGCATACCACGCTTCAGGATCTACTCCTAAATCATCAAGTTTATCCACGGCTTTCTGCAATTGACCTGCTGTGGTAAATTTATCGACAACAGACAGCAATTCTGCCGCTTTAACTGCTGCTGTTACCCGCGCATTAGAGGCATTCGCAATTCTTAAAAGATCGAGTTGAGTTTCCCGTAATATTTGTTGTACGTTGGTAACAGTCAAATTATGATTTTCAGCCGACCAATCCAGCAATTTTTCTCCCCGCAACTCCCGTTCGTCAAGGGATTTTGGGAGTTCGCTTTCAGACGCAATATGCAGAATAGCATTGTACCGAAAATCAGTTAACTCATTGTGATAACTACCGCGAATTAATTGAATCTCTACGCCGCAAATCTGCGGAAAGCGGTGCTTTAATGCGCTAAAAAAATCGGGTTCAATAACTAACTCTGTTTCTTGAAAAATTTGCATTTGTACTCGCTGCTGCAACTGTTCGCCCGCGAGAGAAGGTTCGGCTTGATACAGTTGTATCGAAGCGTGGAAAGCTGCCAGCAACGGCAAGCTGCGGACATCTCCGATGAATATAAAGCCGCCGGGGGCAGTTGCTTTCACGGCACCTTCTAGCACCTGCACGAGATAGTCGATAGTCGGGAAATATTGCACGACTGAGTTGAGAATTACTGCGTCAAAAGCTGCTGTCTCTACTCCTTCAAAGTCTGTCGCCATTTTCTGAAGCAGCGTTACATTAGCTAACTGTGGATTTGCCAAGTGCTGCTGAATATAGTTGAGCGAAATAGGTGAAAAGTCTGTGCCGCAATATTGAGTGCAGCGAGAGGCAATTTGGAACAGCAACAAACCTGTGCCGCAGCCAATTTCTAACACTCGGCTAGGCTGCAAAGCTAAAATTTGGGCCGCTTGATTTTTCGCCCAGTCGCGCATCTGTTCTGCTGGGATTGGCTGATTAGTATAGCTGCTATTCCAGCCGACAATATTAAAGGTTGGATCTGAGTCAAATGCAGGTTGATTGTAAGTTTCATTGTAGAGCATTTGCCACTGCAAGACCTGTTCGTCCTGCAATTGCATTATTTGGTTTTTTTCGCGGGCAACGCTATATTCTGCATTCAGGGCAATATAAGCTACTAAACGTTTATCTCCCTGTCCATCTTCCGAAGTTGTTACTACAGTTTGCTGCAGGGCCGGATCTTGAGTTAATAGTGTCTCGATTTCTCCTAATTCGATGCGAAAACCGCGAATTTTTACTTGTTCGTCAATGCGTCCCAAAAATTCAAGGTTGCGATCGCCTCTGTAGCGCACTAAGTCGCCGGTTTTGTAAATTCGCTCTCCTGAATTTGGTTTAAAAGGATTGACAATAAAGCTTTGTGCGGTTAAATCTGGGCGGTTGAGGTAGCCGCGAGCGAGTCCGTTTCCGCCGATGTACAATTCGCCAACAACCCCCATTGGTACGGGCTGCAAATATTTGTCTAATATGTAGATTTGAGTGTTAGCAATGGGGCGGCCAATTGTCGGGGCGATGTCTGTTTGCTCTGTTACAGGAATATAACCGGAAGTTGTGACGACGGTGTTCTCGGTTGGGCCGTAATTATTTACTAGCTTAAATGGATGGGATTTTAAAGGATGTTGTTGCAGTTTTTCGCCGCCTGCGAGCAAGATTCGCAAGGCTATATTTTGAGGCCAATCTAATCGCAAAAGTTTTTCGGCTAAAGGTGTGGGTAAAAAGCTAATTGTAATTGCTTTTGATACTAACCAGTTTTGCAGTTTTTCAGGATCTCGCCTGATGTCATCTTCGGGAAAGTAGATGCTAGCTCCCGCGGCGAGATAAGGCCAAATTTCCCACCCGCAAGCATCAAAGCCGATCGCAGCAATTTGCGTTGCTCGATCGCCCGCTGACACCCCAAACTCTCTTTGATGCCAAAAAACGAGATTTAACAAGCTCCCGTGCTCAATTTCCACTCCTTTCGGCTTTCCCGTGGAGCCGGAGGTGTAAATCGCGTAAATTAGATTTTCGGCTGTGGCTGCGCTGGTGGGATTGTCGGCGATTTCTTGGGAAATCATCTCCCAGTCAGTGTCTAAACAAATTATCTGTAAATTGGGCGCTCGGAAATTCTCTACCCATTGCTGCTGAGTTAACACAACAGATAATTGAGCGTCTTTTACCATAAAGCTCGATCGCTCAGCAGGATAGCTCGGATCTAAAATTAAGTAAGCTCCTCCCGCTTTCAGGATACCCAACATCCCCACGATCAGATCGAGCGATCGCCCGCAGCAAAGCCCGACTAAAACTTCCGCCCCAACCCCCATTTTTTGCAAATAACGTGCTAGTTGGTTGCTGCGGAGATTGAGCTGCTGGTAGGTGAATTGCTCCTCTCCAAATACCAGCGCCACCGCCTCCGGTGTCCGATTTGCCTGCATTTCAAATAGCTGATGGATGCACAAATCTTGCGGATAATCTGCCTGAGTATTGTTGCATTCAACTAACAAATGATAGCGCTCTTGGGCGCTCAAATATTGCAAATTTGCGATTCGCTGTTCGGGATTTGTCACAATGCTTTCTAACAGAGTTTGAAAATGCCCTAACATTCGGCAAATCGTAGCTTCATCAAATAAATCGGCGCTGTAAATAACCATGCCGCTGATACCCTCCGAGCTATCAACCCACAGCTTATTGCTGGGCGATTGGTTGCTTCCCGAGCTGTTGGGCGATCGCTCCCACAAATGAAACTCCAAATCAAACCGCGCCGTACCCACATCTAACTGCTGCGGGCTGAGTGTTAATTCTGGCAATTCTAACCGATTCCCCGGCGCGTTTTGCAGCGCAAACGCCACCTGAAATAAGGGATTTTGGTTCAACGCGCGATCGGGGTGCAGTTCTTCTACTAACTTCTCAAACGGCAAATCTTGGTGAGCGTAAGCTCCTAATGCTACCTCTTTGACTCGGTTTAAAAGTTCCCGAAAAGTTGGATTTCCCGACAAATCTGTACGCAGCACCAAACTGTTGACAAAAAAACCGATTAATGCTTCAATTTCACTGCGGTTGCGATTGGCGATCGGCGAACCTACAACAATATCTTCTTGCTGCGCGTAATGGTAAAGCAACGTTTTAAAAGCTGCCAGCATTGTCATAAACAGCGTCACTCCTTCGCGCTGGCTCAAGGTTTCTAAAGCCTCGCTCAGTTGTTTTGGCAGTTGCAAAAATTGCCTTTTGCCTCGGTAACTTTGAATTGCTGGCCTGGGTCGATCCGCAGGCAAATTTAGCATAGAAATGCCGTTTAACTGCTGCCGCCAGTAAGCAAGCTGCGTTTCTAAAACTTCCCCTTGCAGCCATTCGCGCTGCCATTTTGCAAAATCAGCATACTGGATCGACAAAGCCGGTAAAGGCGAAGGTTTTTCGCTAGCAAATGCCGTGTAAAGTGCGCCTAATTCCTGAATTAGCACTCCGATAGACCAACCATCGGAGACAATGTGGTGCATATTCAGCATTAGTAAATATTCGGCATCATCTAACTGCAATAATGTAACTCGCAGCAACAAGTCAGTGGACAAATTGAAAGAGCGTTGAGCTTCCTCAGCCGTGAGCCTGTTTGCTTCAGTCTGTCGAGATTCCTTTGGCAAGTTTCGCAAGTCCACTACATTAATCGGGAGGTGGAAAGCCGCAGCTATTCTCTGAACAGGTTGGCCCGAAACTACTGCTAAAGTCGTGCGTAAAGCTTCGTGGCGGCGCACAATTTCATTGAAGGTTTGTTGCAGCGCCGGGAAATTGAGCGAACCTGTCAAACGCAAGGCTGCGGGAACATTATAAAAAGGATTGTTCGGTACTAATTGGTCGAGAAACCACAAGCGCTGCTGTGCAAAGGAAAGCGGTTGATTTCCGTCCCGCCCCACAGGAATAATCGGTGTAGGAGTGAAACTAGAAGTACGATTAGCTGCTTTTAAAAATGAAATTATTTCGGCTTTTTTCTGAGAAATTTCGGCGCGAATTTCCGGGGTAATAATTCCTTCGGGGGCGTTGCAGCGCAGGCTCTCGCCCTCAATAAAAATATTAATATCTAGACTGCGAAGGTAAGATAAAAACTCAACTAACTCCACCGTGACAGAATCTCTGGCATTTGGCGATGAACTCGATATTTTGGGTTCGGGCATTTTGAGTCATCCTGTCATTACTTCGGCAAATCAATAAAATAAATTCTACCAGCGCACAAATTAAGAGCTTAACTTACCCCTTGCCGACTGTGGCCTAACCTAAGTATGATTCTGTTTGAATCCGCAACCAAAATCCTACCCAAGGTTTCAGCTTATGCCGTTCATGCCCTTCAATTTCCTGTTCCTATGGCTGCTGGGACTGCTGTCGATCGGGGTACTTGGCACAGGTATATACATTATTTACGAATGGTACATCGGCGCACTTGTAGGGATTTCCTACTTAGTCAGCGGAGTCTTGATGCTTCTTTGGTCTGTTGGCGGCCGCTTGATCAGTTTGCCGTTGTTTCGCCGCCCCGGTGCTGACGAACCGAAGCCGACGCGGACGGGTACGGTGCAGCGAGTAGAGAGGCCTGATGGCACTATTTTACAAGTAGAATTCTACGGCCCAGAGGACGGACAGCCGATTATTCTCTCCCATGGTTGGGGGCCCAACAGTATGGTTTGGTATTACGTGAAACGGCAACTAACCGATCGCTTCCGAGTGATTGTTTGGGATCTTCCAGGTTTGGGAAAATCCACTCGACCAAAAAACAGCGACTACTCCCTAGAAAAATTTGCCCGCGATCTCGAAGCCGTCATTGCCATAGCAGGAACTAAACCTGTTATCCTACTCGGACACAGCATGGGCGGCATGATTTCTCTAACATTCAGTCGGCTTTTTCCAGAACTTCTCGGTAGTCGAGTAGCTGGTTTAATTCTGGTAGATACGACTTATACTAATCCCGTCAAAACGGCTATTTTTAGCGGTTTATTACGCGCTTTGCAAAAGCCACTGCTCCAACCTATGCTTTATCTCACCATAGCTCTTGAACCCATGATGTGGGGAATGACTTGGCTGAGCTATCTCAATGGTTCACTGCACATCAGTGTAGAATTATCGGGATTTAAAGGCACTGAAACGCGCGGTCAATTAGAGTTTTCAGCTTTCTTATCAGCCTTGGGTTCTCCCGGCGTTCTCGCTCGCGGCACACTAGGAATGCTCAAATTTGAGGAAACAAAAACTTTGCGATCGATTGACATTCCAGTGTTGGTGATATGCGGCGATTCAGATATTGCCACTACCCCCCCAGCTAGCCTGCGAATGAAAGCAGAATTACCTCAAGCAGAGCTAGTTACTATACAGAAAGGAGGACACATGGCATTAATCGAGCATAACCAGCAGTTTGCCGAAGCTGTCAGGGCATTCTGCACTGAAATTTCGTAACTAAAAATGTGACTTAAAATCCTGTAGGTTCTGGCTGTGCCGGCCTTAAAATTAGGCGTTGCACAATTTGAGGATGGTTATTGTCGGGTGTCCCGCCTGCTTCTACTTTATTTTTAATGTCCTGCAAGCAACCTTACCAGCGCATAGGCAGCCCCAGCCTTTAGCAGCTCATCCATCTAATAAACGAGCCTCACTCCTGATCAGAATGGATCGCTCTCTTTTTCGGCGTTTCTACAATCACAGAAATCACGAGCAAACTTAACCCAATGATTTTAATCAAGGCGTTGACTGCGTGTGCATACTCCCATTGGTCACGATACCGCGTCCAATCTGCTGGAACGGGATTCGTCAACCATTGGGCGAATTCAGCATTCATTGGCGCGACAAACATGATCCAACTCACAAACGCTAGCACCAAGAGAATAGCCCCGCCCAACGTCCAGTAAAAAGTTGAACCATGTTTGCGAACAAGAAATGCCAGCACGATTGCTGTCAAAATCGCTGTAATTTCAAAAGCTGCGCCGACTGAGCCAAACAATTTATAAACATTTTCAAAGACCGTCACTCTCACCCAAAGTTGCTGGTCAAACTGCATTCTTTGTGGCAACTCTAGCAAATGTGTCATAGACAAACTTAGGCTAAATGAAGCCAGCATCAGTGTTATGAATCGCCACGCTCGTATAAATGTCATGTTGCTTTGCCCTCCAGCATATATATCTCTCTGCAACTTATGTTGTACTAATAATGAAATGCTGCGTAACTATCGGAGGCCATAACTAAATTAGCTGATGAGTTTTAATTTTCTAACTAGCAACCTCATAGATACTCCAACTCTATAGAACCAATTTTACATCTTAGGGAGAGGCTGCAAGCCTCTTCTACTTTTGCCGAATTTTTGGTAAGTTAATAATGAAGAGGAACGAGTTTAAATTATGTGAGTAGGTTGAAGCGAATTAAATAAATTAAAGCATCCCTTTAATTTGAAATAAGCAAACTGTTTCTAACCAAAAAATAGCCGTCGAATGTGATTGCCAGTCCTTCTCCCTCTAAAATCCGTCGTAAATTACGTTGACTTTCGCAGTCACCGACTCGTTGAATCTAGCGTTGATATTTAGATAAACGACAACCCTGAATCACCGGATCGATCGACTTTCGGGCTGATGCCATCACGACGCATTCACCCGGCGCAATCTGTAGTGCTTTAATTGACCGCGACATCCGTTGTCCGCGCCCCGGTGGAAGGAATGTTGGGCTGCTGGGTAAAGCGATCGCGATAGAAACTGCAAAACTCGTCGATTGAACTTTTCTGGATTCTCGATGAACATGAAATGTCCGCCGCCCTCAGCCTCCTCAAAGATTTCCAACTCAGAGTCAGGGATGCTTTGATTAATCCAGGCTTGCGATGTCCACGGAACCAGACTTTTTCTGCCACCAATAATCAGAGTTGGCTGACGAATTCTGACAATTCGATCGCGCCAGTCCGTATGAAGATGGTTGTATAGCAAAGTTGCAGCGATCGCGCGTGGCAAGCGAAAGTTGCACTCGACGATCCACTCGAACTGTTCCTTTGACATGGCTGATGTAACCATTGAAGTCAGGATGTTTCGAGTCGATTCCTCGGCGTTGCCGTTCTCCAGGCTATGTATTACTGCATTGAGTTGTTCAGCAGTAAAAATTGCCCCGGATTCTGCTATTTCTTGAACGTTCCAATGCGATCGCAATGTTCCCAGTGGCGATTGATCAACCAACACTAACCGCTCAATCTCATCTGAGCCGAATAGGTCTAGATAGCTCCAGATGATGGCACATCCCATCGAGTGCCCTAGCAGGTGTGGCTTTTCGAGTTGCAGAACAGCGATTAATTCCTGAACATCCTTAGACAAGCGAGAAATTCGATAACCGAACGATACTTTCTCAGACTCACCATGTCCGCGCAAATCAACAGCGATCACCTGATAGTGTTCGGCAAAAGCGGGAATTTGATATTTGAATTGTTCTGCCGACTGCGACCAACCGTGAAGCATCACGATCGGTTTGCCTTGACCTGCACTGATGTAGCTCAATTCGGCACCATCAGACGTTTTGAATGTTTTCCTTTGCATACTGTCCTTTGCGATGTCTCCCACGCACTGATAGCGATTGTGTTCGCTGATTGGTGTTGCAGGTCGCTACAACTCCTTAATGTGTTCATTGTTCAACTTTCATTGCATTCAGAACACTCAAGTTCCCTGAGTTAAGCGGCGAGTTAATTTTTCCGTTACCGCTGCATCTGTGCGATGACCTCTTCAGCCTCTCGTACCACGTCCTGAACAATCTGCGCTGCAGGCTTAATGTCGTGAATCAGATTGCATGATTCCCCTGCATAGAGAGCCACAGACTCCATATCCCCGATGAAGCCAGTGATTGGAATCATCGACCCATATTTCGGCACATCCATAGTGGTGCCAGCCAGTGGGACAGTACCGACGATCGTCCCCTCACCTGGACGCTGCCCACTCGTTGGACAGCCCGCAGCCTCCCACTCCGTGAACGTAGCATTGCGTAGCACCCGGTGGGGCGCATCAGACCAACCACCATCGAAAAGCGTGGTATACACCGTGTCCTCGGCTGTGCTGCTGACGACCCGTTCCTGGTAAGCACGAGTTGCAGCGGCTTCGGTGCTACACAGAAACCGCGTCCCCATAGACACCGCTTGTGCTCCAAGATTGAGGGCTGCTACCACTCCTCGACCCGTAGCAATACCTCCAGCGGCAAGCACAGGCACGGATGTAACCGCATCGACCACCGCTGGCACAAGGGTTGACAGCGAGGTGCGGCTCCTCACGTGCCCCCCTGCTTCGACCCCTTGAACGATGAGCGCATCAACACCCATAGCGGCAGCGGCTGTGGCTTCCTCGATCGACCCCACCTGGATAAAGACATTGGTATTATGTCGGTGAGCCTCGGCGATGTAGGGGCTTGGATCACCCCAAAAGAGCACCAGCAGCGGTACCCGCTCTGCTAGGCAGACATCAATCTGCCCTTCTTCTAGCAGGGGAAGAATGAGGTTCACCCCAAAAGGTTTCTGCGTCAGGGCGCGGATGCGGCGGATCGCTTGTTGGAGGATCGGGGGTGGCATGAACACTCCACCCAGCACCCCACAGCCACCAGCATTCGACACCGCCGCCGCGAGTTCTGGTCCGGCTACAGGTCCCATACCTGCGGAGAAGATGGGGTGGGTAATGCCGATCTGGCGACAGAGAAGAGTGTGCATATATCCTACTGATGCGAGAGTTGGTGTCATAATTTTCCCTTTTATGTACTGCTTTCATTCTTCAACGTTCATCCTGTTCCGACCACTCAAGTTCCCTGAGTTAAGCAGCAAGTTAATCTTTCTATTTCTAAAGACAGGTTTTTGAGTTGTTCACAAGCAGATCAATTCATCCATTTGTTGTACAAGTTTTACTCATAATGGAGCGATCGTTCTTGTAAACCTCTAAGTTTGAGTCGATGCGGGGTATTATCCCCGGCACCTCTCGGTTAGATCCGGACGTGCTGGTTTCCCCGCATCCGGCTCCCGATGTTCTTGGCTTGCGCCTTTGCTCATGTGGAGATAATCGTGGCAGCTTTCGTGAACCGCTAAAAGGTTATTTATTTTCCAATTACTATGGCAACCATCTACATGATGCAGATGTACCTTTTCATCGCCTAGCATTTTTAGACCACATTTTCCACATTTATGGTTTTGCCGTTTTAAAGCTTTAGAGGTTTCGCCGTTATAGAGTTTGCTGTTACGCTCACTCCAGTAAGCTATATCTCCGTCGTAGGGCGATTTCTCACCTTTAACATTGATGTGTTTGTTTTCGGAGTAAGGGACTGCTGGGAATGCCTTATCTAGTAATTTCTTGCTAGTGTAGCAATTCTGTTTAGTTTCCTTGTTGAATACCTTGAATGCTCTTGTTTCGATGTGGTATAACGAGTTTCTAGACCCATCCATCTTGCAAAAGCGGTGGTAATTTCTCCAACCTCTAACCACAGGGGCTAATTTCTCAGCTTTGACCGTGGCACCATAATTCGAGTTGTTGACGATGTGTTTTACCTTCTGGTGGAACGCTTTAAAATTGTCCGCTGATGGAACGCATCTAAATTTCCCGTTGTTTTGCACTTTGAAATGCCAACCGAGGAAGTCAAATCCATCTGTCGTAGCTGTTAGCTTAGTTTTCTTTTCACTAACCTTCATGCCCCGTTCTGCTAGAAATTCGCTGACTTTATCAAGTATTGCCTTCGCATCGTCTTTGGGTTTCAGAATTATTACCATGTCGTCCGCGTAACGGACTGATTGATGTATTTCCTCAATCCCGTTGAGAGCGATATTGGCGAGTAAGGGACTAACCACACCCCCTTGCGGAGTTCCTTGTTCGGGAAATTCTGGATTGACTCCTGATTTTAGACACCGGAATATTCCGGTCTTGATGCCTAATGGGGCGATGAGTCTTTCCATAATGCTATTGTGGCTTATCCTGTCGAAGCATTTTTCGATATCGAGTTCTATGACTCGCTTGGATATTCCGTGGGCTTTTGAGCTTAGATTTAGGAAAAGAAATTTCTGCGCGTCATGCGCTGACCTCCCTGTCCTGAATCCGTAGCTACGAGCGTGGAAGGTTGCTTCGTGTGCTGGCTCTAGCGCGTATTTTGCGAGGCATTGCCACGCTCTATCGGCGATAGTTGGTATCTTAAGGAGGCGGGTACTCCCATCCTTTTTTGGGATTGGTATTGAACGTAACTTCTGATGTTTCCAGTTGTTACTTTTGGCTCTGAGTTCTTCACTCAGAGCAAACCTTTCCTCAAATGTGAGTGAGGCTCTTCCATCGATTCCCGCAGTCTTTTTGCCAGCATTTAGTTGAGTTACTTGACGTATCGCCAACATTCTTGCAGCCCGAGATTTCAGAATTAGCTTTTGAAGGGACTTCGCTTTCTGCTTGTCTCCAACTTGAATCGCTTTAAACACTCGTTTTTGTAGGCGGAATAAATCACAACGGAATTTCTTCCACGGTAACGTCTTCCAAGATTCACTAACATTGCTGTTGTGTCTAATCATGCTCTGCTCTAACTTATGTTTTCTGAACACCTCAGACCAATTACGGTCTGTCCTACCCGAACTAAGGGAGTTCCGCTGCTCGTCTAGCCTACTTGGAGTTCGACTTCCCCTTGACCCTCAGCTCGTTTTTCTTCGTTCCCTCGGTTAGATTGATTGTTCCTTTAGGTGGAGCCATTTTAACTTCTGGATTCCCTGGACTCTTGCCGATATTAGGACTAAAATTCGGCGGGAATGAACTCCAGTAAAGTCGGGATTAATGGTCTGTGTCCCGCTTGGGGGTAAGTTACTTTTCTAGGGCGTCGGTTCAGTATTAGGAGTTGACAAAAAAAGGAATTTATGAAATTAGCCAGTGCATGAGTTCGACTCTATGCCTGGTGTAATTGGTCGAACCTTATCCATTCGAGCAATGACATGAAGA
>NZ_JADEWT010000136.1 GCF_015207505.1 Tychonema sp. LEGE 06208 | reverse complement strand
AATTAGAAAATCATATTGCTGCCATTTGGCGCTTTGTGCATCATTACAATGCTAATTTACAGCTCTAAACGCCTACTTTCTTTGAATTCAGTTTAATTCTCTTGATCCTTTCCTTCAGGGTACTACCCCCACGCCGTAGTAGAAATGATTCGCTCCCTCGACATTCCCACTTGCGTCGGCTGCTGGGACGAAGATATTGTCGAAGGTTTGAACTCATGCGAATGCAGCTATCCCTCTGTTTGAGCAGAAAAAAGAGGCAAATTAGCTCACGAATGGACTAACGCACAAATCCCCTTAGAAACGCGGGAATATTTAGCCACTTTGCCACACAGTTTGCGAGAATACAATAGGTGTTTCGTTCACGGTAGCCCCCACAGCAATCACGAATATTTACTGCCAAAAATGGATGCTTTTTATGCCTTAGAGCGGGTATTTTCTGCCGATGCTGACCTGCTGTTTTGCGGTAACACTCATGTACCCTACGTTCGTACTTTAGATGCTGGAAATATGCAGGTTCGAGTCAGCGGGTCGAGCATCGAAGGAGACAAAGATTTAAGTTTTACTGTTCCTTTAAAGCGGATTGTGAATGTTGGTTCTATAGGAGAACCGCGCCACGGTAGACCGAATGCTACCTACGTGATTTATGATGTTGACGCTCAACAGGCGACATTGCGAGAAGTCGAATATGACTATCATGCTACTTGCGCTGCAATTATTGAAAAAGGTTGGCCGCCGATTTTTGCTTGGCGTTTGGCTAGGGGTTTGGAATATGCCGAAAGAGCTGACGATCCTACTCATGTTTGTGAGAGGTAGTCATTAGTCATTAGTCATTAGTCATTAGTTGGGTGGGTGCCGGTTTATGAGCTTATTGGTTTTTGGCGATTATTGTTGGTGAACCCACCCTACAACTTTTTGACATTGGTGTAAGAGATCCGTTCAAAACAAACTCCGCAAAAATCTTGACAAATACTAACAGTTGAAACCCATAAAAAACTGGGTAGTATTAACAGGAATAGAAGGAAATATTGCTGCTTATCAATCTGTAGTAGCTGACATAAAGTGCCTGAGAATTCGCGTTGACGAATTGTATATCTTAGGCGATTTAGTCGGCCCGAATCCCGATTGCGAAAAATTAGTGCAGCGAGTCCGATCGCCCAAACGAGGAGAAATCGAACCTCAAATTTGTATCGGGTGGTGGGAAGAACAGTGTTTCAACTTACACGGAATAGGTTCTAGCCCTGATGCGGCAGAATTGCGACAAAAATACGGCGCAGATACGATTAAGTTGCTCTGGGATTCTGTCAGCCGGAAAACTGTAGAGTGGTTGCGCTCTTTGAATTTTGGTTTTCATGAATTGGATTGTTTGTTGATTCACGGGAGTACGGTTAGCGCCTCTGATGAGCTTACCCCGGAGACTCCGCCGCCTGTGATGCTCGATCGCGTTATCCGCGCTGATGCCAATACTTTGTTTTGCGGGCGATCGGGCTTAGCATTTGAGTATCAATTACAGCTAAGTATTATCAATAACTGGCTGCAGACTCTGGATTCTCAGGAGCCACCTGCAACCGTGTCTGCAACTGCACGGCGGGCGATCGGAGTCGGGAATGTGGGTCGGCTCAGCGGACAAGCAAATTATACTCTCTACGACCCAAACACCGATACAGTAAAGTTCCGAAACGTCTCTTACAGCACCCGCAAAGGGCTTCAACCTTAGCCGTCCATAGTAGCTGCGATCGCAAATATTCATCATCCGCTCTGGCCTGGGAGACAGGACGATCGGCAAATTGCCTCAAATTAATTGATATTAATTATCAATTAATCTAAACTGTACATCATCATCCAAAGTAGCGGTGGCGCTCAACCTCAATCCTATGACTCTTTCAACCTACACCCCAGCCTTGTACGCTAGTTTCAGACACCAGACTTTCACCCGCCGTCAGTTAGTGCCCGTGCCCTCTAAAGGGTTGCTGCGAATTGAACGCGGCTCTGTCCGAACCTTAACTTGGAGCGACCAGGGGACACCAATCACGCTGGGATATTGGGGAGTTGGAGACGTGCTGGGCCAGTCACTGTCAGGCGTCCAACCTTATCAAATTGAGTGCAAGACTCATGTAGAAATTAGTTACATTCCTCAAAATTTGTGCTATCAATCCTTAGATGAAGTTTTCAGACATCTTCAGCAAACTCAAGAATTTTTCTGCATTGTTCGCAGCGAATGTCTGCGGGATAGATTGCTGCAACTATTGGTTTGGTTGGGAAAAAAATTTGGTCGGGAAGTCGCACAAGGAGTTTTGATCGATCTGAGATTGACTCACCAGGAGATTTCAGAGGCGATGGGAATTACGCGGATTACGGTGACGCGGCTGATGTGTCGGCTGGAGGAGGAGGGAATTATCGATCGCACTCGCCCTCAATACATTGTTTTAAATTCCCGTTTGTAACATGGGATTTATCTGGAAAAGGGATGACAGTGAAGTGTTTATGAGTCATCAGCTAGCTGAGCAATAATTCTAGGGCTTGCGCTTAAAGCACATCTAAATTATGATAATGATTATCATAACCGGTTCGGTGCGATACAGGCGATCGTACCTAAATTTTGGCTAGGAAGTGCTATCGACAAGAGCTTTGGGATGCTTAGCGGCGTTCCAAATTGACAGCAGGGCTTCTACAATTAATCAACGAGGGACAATGACTAATCTCACTGTACAAACCCCAGATTTAGTTTCCGATTTTCCCAAAAGAGGAATGCCCGTAACCATAATTACCGGCTTTCTCGGCAGCGGAAAAACCACTTTACTCAATCAAATCCTCAAAAATCGCCAAGATTTAAAAGTAGCAGTTTTAGTTAACGAATTTGGCGATATTAACATCGATTCGCAGCTTTTAATTTCTACCGAAAATGACATGGTAGAGCTGAGCAACGGCTGTATTTGTTGTACCATCAATGAAGGCTTAGTTGATGCAGTATACCGAGTTTTAGAACGGGAAGACCGCATCGATTGCATGGTAATTGAAACCACCGGAGTTGCCGATCCACTGCCGATTATATTGACATTTCTCGGCACGGAATTGCGGGATTTAACCAGTCTAGATTCTGTACTCACTGTAGTCGATAGCGAAACATTCACCACCGACCATTTTGACAGCGAAGCAGCTTTAAAACAAGTAGCATTTGCAGATATCGTGCTGATGAACAAAACCGATTTAGCTCCTTCAGAAAAAGTAGAAGAATTAGAAGCTTACATTCGCACTGTGAAAGAAGGAGCGAGAATTTTACACTCTGAATATGGCGAAGTTCCTTTACCCTTAATTTTGGGTGTGGGTTTGACGCAAGCCGATCTTTTCGAGAGTTTTGAAACTGAGGAAAAACACGAGAATCACGAACACCATCATGAACATCACCATCACGGACATCACTCGACTCACTTAGATAATGACGGATTTGTTTCACTATCATTTCAGAGCGATCGACCTTTTGATCTCCACAAATTCCAAGAATTTCTCACCGAAGAAATGCCCTGCGATGTATTTCGGGCAAAAGGCATTCTCTGGTTTAAAGAAAGTCCAATGAGACACATTTTTCAACTTAGCGGCGCGCGCTATGAACTAAATGCTTACGAATGGTTGACTCCACCTAAGAATCAACTCGTAGTCATCGGTCGCAACTTAGATACCGCTCAAATTCGAGAACAACTTAACAATTGCTTAGTTTAAGATTGCGTCCATCTCAGTATCACGTTCATAGCTAAGAGCTTTTAGATTTACAGCATATTCCATGTATATGTGGTACACACAATATTATGGCCCGTGTAAGGTGCGTCGCCACCCGTAAAGAAGCAATTTCTCTCCCAGATCCCGCAAGCGACGCACCTTACAAATTAACTAGGGTTCTATCCGACACATTTTAGATTTAATTCTGTCGTTAGTCGTTGCAGTTTTTGACAAAAAAATCATGTAACTACCAATGGCTAGTTTTACAATGTCAGCCATAAAAATCATCCCAAAAAAATCTAAATATTTTAATGTTACATTTTGTAAATCTTGTTATAATCAAATGGCAAGTAAAAGTCCATACCCACTGTTAAACATTTTCAAAAACTGCAAGCATGACTTTATCTACTCGCCCAGAACTGACTTCTCCAAATGGTGTAGTGTCATCAATTCCTACCCAATCTCAACCCCCTGTTTCAGATGAAGAAATGAGACAAGCAGTGCGTACATTGCTGCTAGGATTGGGAGAAGACCCAGACCGTGAAGGGTTACGAGATACACCGAAACGAGTTGTGAAAGCCTTGCAGTTCTTAACTGGAGGTTATCGTCAATCTCTGGACGAACTGCTCAACGGAGCAGTATTCACAGAAAATGCTAACGAAATGGTGTTAGTGCGGGACATTGATATTTTCAGTTCCTGCGAACATCACATCCTGCCAATTATTGGCAAAGCACACGTTGCGTACATTCCCAACGGGAAAGTAATTGGCTTGTCAAAAATTGCTCGAATTTGTGAAATGTACGGCCGCAGATTGCAAGTACAAGAACGCTTAACTGCACAAATTGCGGATGCACTTCAAGGATTGCTAAAACCTCAAGGTGTAGCAGTTGTAATCGAAGCAACTCATATGTGTATGGTAATGCGCGGTGTGCAAAAACCAGGTTCTTGGACTGCGACTTCAGCGATGCGGGGAGTGTTTGCTGAAGATTCCAGAACTCGTCAAGAATTTATGAGTTTAATCGCGCACAAATCAAGCTTTTACTAGCTAGAATTGTCTGCGAAAACTTCCGTGTTTGCAGGCTGAACAAAGAAAAAAGAGTCATATTAGATTACCATATTTCTCTCTTTTCCTTTCCTCCCTCTGCGCCCTCTGCGCCCTCTGTGGTAAAAAATCTTATCTAAACTGAATATGGATCAAAAATATTTGTGGATTGAAGCTTTAAAGTTTAATAATAAAGGTTTAATTCCAGCGATCGCCCAGGACGATCGAGATAGTACCATTTTAATGATGGCTTGGATGAACAAAGAGTCGATCGAGCAAACTCTAGCTACAGGAGAAGCACACTATTGGAGCAGATCGCGCTCTGAATTTTGGCACAAAGGCGCGACATCCGGGCACATCCAAAAAGTCAAACAAATATTTTACGATTGCGATGCCGATACTATCCTGCTCAAAATAGAACAGATTGGTGAAATAGCTTGTCACACAGGCGTGAGGAGTTGTTTTTTCAATTCCGTGGCGCTACCACTGGGTGCAATAATGCAATAATAATGATTATCATTATTGCACCCAGTTCCTATGTCATCTGCAAATAACGTCGAGTCCGCCGTTCCCACTCCAAACAATCAAAATCCTTCCCTCACAACCATCCGTCCCCGCCGCCTCCGCCGTACACCAGCTTTGCGGCGGATGGTACGGGAAAATCACCTGACTGTTGACGACCTCATCTATCCGATGTTTGTGATGGAAGGGGAAGGGCAAAAAGTTGAGATTGCTTCTATGCCTGGTTGTTATCGCTATTCCTTGGATTTATTGCTCAAAGAAATAGCTGAATGTTGGGAGTTAGGAATTAATGCGATCGCCCTTTTTCCAGTTATCTCAGACAGCAAAAAAGATGACACCGGAACCGAAAGCTACAACCCGGGCGGATTGGTGCAACAAACAGTCAAAGCCATCAAACAAAACATCCCCGAAATAGTTGTAATTACCGACGTAGCCCTCGATCCTTTTACCACTCATGGACACGACGGTTTAGTTGACGAAACTGGTAAAATTCTCAACGATCCGACTGTTGAAGTTTTAGTAAAAATGGCAGTTTCTCAAGCCGCCGCCGGTGCGGATATGGTAGCACCTTCCGACATGATGGACGGCAGAATCGGCGCAATTCGCAAAGCCTTAGATGCCGCAGGATACATCGATACAGCAATCATGGCTTATTCAGCAAAATATGCCTCTGCTTATTACGGCCCGTTTCGAGATGCCCTCGATTCTGCCCCGAAATTTGGAGACAAAAAGACTTATCAAATGGATGCTGCTAATGCACGAGAAGCACTGAAAGAAGTTGCTTTGGATATAGCAGAAGGTGCAGATATTGTGATGGTAAAACCTGCTTTGGCGTATCTGGATATTATCTGCCAAGTGCGCGAAGCAACTAATTTGCCCGTAGCTGCTTATAATGTCAGCGGCGAATACGCAATGATCAAAGCTGCTGCACAGTTGGGTTGGATTGATGAAAAGCGGATTATTTTGGAGAATTTGACGAGTATCAAACGAGCTGGTGCCGATCTGATTTTGACTTATTTTGCTAAGGAAGTTGCTTTGATGTTGAAATAAGAGAATTTTTTTAAGCGCGGATACTTCAGTCTTCGACGCACTCCAACAGACAAACCGGGTTTTTTACCGAATCTGCCAGTTATATCAAATCCGGTAGCATCGGAATTATTAATATTACCGAAATCAGGAGACGGCAGTGCCGTCTCCCTACAATTAATCACGGTAGGGAAACGGCACTGCCGTCTCCTCTATATCATTCCAATGTAATCGGAATTGATATTACAACCAGTATTTTTGTAAAAAAAACCGGTTTCTAAGCCCCCGTATATTCAAGACTAGAATATTACCGCCCCAGTTGTTTCAACTGCTGCAAAATCTTACTCCTACGACTCACCATCGATGGCCGAGTCAAAATCCCTTGAGACGGACTAAAGAGTAATGCTACTAAAAATAACCCAGTGACAACTAACACAATTGCTGCACCTGAAGGCAGATTTAAGTAATAACTAATATACATCCCAGACACACTACTGATTACACCGATAATTGCTCCAAATCCCATCATCTGGTGCAATTCTTTAACTAATAAATAGCCAGAGATACTCGGTCCAATCAGTAGAGAAACTACTAACACAACGCCTACTGCTTGCATATTCCGCATGAACTCAAATTCTAGGGGTTCTCTGAGTAAATTTAACATTAGTCAATCTCCCGTTGCACCAATATTACACAATCGCCATAGGCCCGCTGAATATTGTCAGCGGTAATTACTTCTGACTTGTTTCCATCAGCAATTAGTTGTTTATTTATCAATAAAAATCGGTCGTACTTCCTCGAAGCTTCTCCCAATTCATGACCAATTACTAGCAAGATTTTACCTTCAGCTTTCAGTTCGTCAAAAACTTCAAATAGTATAGCTTCTGTCTTTTTGTCAACTCCCGAAAAAGGCTCATCAAAGAAAAATAACTCAGCTTCTTGCGCTAATGATTGAGCTAAAAATACTCGCTGTTGTTGTCCCCCTGACAACTCCCCAATTTGGCGGTTTCTTAATTCCCAAATTCCGACTCTTTCTAAGGCGGCTTTGACAATTTCTCTGGATTGACGTGAAGGCGATCGCCACCAACTCCTATGGCGTGTCCGGGCCATCATTACTACATTTTGAACAGAAATCGGATAATCCCAGTCTATCTGCGATCGCTGCGGCACATAAGCCACCTCTCCTAGCTGCTTAGAAAGTGCGCGATCGCGATACCTGACAACCCCATTTTCCGTCGGAATTAGCCCTAAAATCGCCTTCACCATCGTACTTTTCCCCGCGCCGTTAGGCCCTATTACCCCCACGATTTGCCCCGGTGCCAAGCTGAAGCTGACATCCTCAACAGCGGAAACGCCTCGGTAGTTGACAGCGAGATGCCGAACCTCTAACATAGTAAAATTTAGTAATAACGATTATTATTATCACAATATAATAATAGCACAAAGGAGAAACAGACAATGTTACAAAGATTGAAATTCAAAGGCCTTGCTGTGTTTGGCTTGATGATGGTGGCTGGATCGAGTAGCGCGGGGGTAACTTTTTCACAGACGAATAAAAATCCGATTGTCGCCCAAAGTCGTCCGCAAGTCGTGGCAACGTCTACAGTTATTTGCGGCTTAGCGAAGGAAATAGCTGGCAATACTATTGACCTCAAATGCTTGATAGATGCAGGTTCAGACCCCCACGTTTACACCTCAAAACCAGACGATCGCAAAGCAATTGAGCAAGCAAAGTTGATTTTATACAGCGGTTATAATTTTGAACCAAGTTTAATTCGATTAATTAAAGCAAGTTCCAATAAATCTGCGAAACTTGCTGTCGGTGAAGCAGCAGTACCCAAAGCACTATAGCTTGAAGAAGACGGCAAAAAAGTTCTAGATCCGCATATTTGGCACGATGCTAAAAATGCCATGGCAATGGCAAAAGTTATTAACAGTAAACTCGGTAAAATTTTGCCAAACCAAGCACCTGTTTATAATGCAAAGACTCAACAAATTACCTCAAGTTTGACAAAACTAGATACATGGATTAAATCAGGGATTACCACAATTCCTGACAAACAGCGCAAGCTTGTTACAACTCACGATGCTTTAGGTTACTACTCAAAAGCTTACGGAATTCCAGTAGTAGGAGCCTTAGAAGGTATTAGTACCGATGAAGCGCCAATACCAACGCGGGTGGCTCAATTAGTTAGAGAAATTAAGGCTTCTGGAGTGCCGACAATTTTTGCTGAAACTACAATTAATCCTAAATTAATTGAGGCCGTGGCAAAGGAAGCCAAGGTGAAAGTTTCGCCAAGAGAATTATTTGCTGATGGTTTGGGAGAACCGGGAAGTGAGGCTGATACTTATCAGAAAATGATGATTGCTAATACTCGGACAATTGTAGAAGGTTTGGGTGGCAAATATACTCCTTTTAAACCTTAATCGAGGAACTGCAAAGGCTATTTTCAACTAGCTTTAGGGGCGGGTTCGCCAACAAACGATCGGGCTGCAAATAGGTTAAATAAACCCTTTCAAGGTAAAACTCGAATATGTTTCGCTCGTTATTCGAGTTCTACCTTGAACCCCACCCACAAAAAAGCCCCTTAAAGCTTTCTTGAGAGACGATCGCGCTTAGGCATTTGAGTGTCAACTATAGCTAACTATTATCAATAGCTTGGTACTAACACTTGATTCTCAAGAGCCACCTGCAACGGTGTCTGCGACTACACAGCGGGCGCTCCTCTTCGAACACTGCGCTAACAGAGCCGATCGAGCAACTTATGCCACGTACAACCCAGACACATATACTGTGGAGTTCTGAAACATCTCTTACAGCACCCGCAAAGGATTTCAACCTTAGCCATCCATAGTAACTGCGATTACAAAGATCGATCGTCCGCTTTTGCCGAGAAGAGAGCAAAATCGGTAAATCCTAGGAAGCTAGTTGATATAAATTATTAATTATTCTAAAATACTCATTATCATCCAAAGTAGCGATCGCGCTCAACCTAAACTCTATGGCTTTTTCAACCTAAACTCCAGCCTTGTACCCCAATTTGAGACAACAGACTTTCACCAGCCGTCAATCGATTTTAGATTTTAGATTGGCGGTCGTAATTGCTACGGCCGCTGGGGAACTTCAGCGTTGGTTGAAGTCATCAGCCATCAGCCATCAGCCATCAGTCATTTTAGCCGAAGAGCGAAGTCGAAGGCTAGTCATTAGTCATTAGTCATTTTAGCCGAAGAGCGAAGTCGAAGGCTAGTCATCAGTCATTAGCGTCCCCGCTCGCAAACGTTATTAGTCATTAGTCATTAGTGCTGTCCCTGCTTGCTTTGGGTTAAACGTCCAACGTCCAACGTCCAACGTCAGCATTCAAGTGTTATCAAAAACCATAATTATAAGTTTAGTTATAGGCATTTTAATCGCCCCGATTCTTGAGTTGTGCAGCCCGATCGCAATTTTTGCTCAAAACGCCGTCGCAATTAAAATATCGGGTACTGCTGCGGGTGCGATCGCTACATCCCCGCAGTAGACGGTAATTTAAAATAAAAATGTCTAATAATTGAGAATTTATAGCAATTATTAATAATTGCTATAATAACAGAGTCAGTTATTATAGCAATTATTTGTTTGATAGCAGTTCGAGCCAAAAATGAGGGATTGACCGATCGCTCCCTCAATCCCTCAATCCCTCAATTTCCCCATTCCCTCAATTTCCCCATTCCCTAATTCCCTAATCTAAAATCTATACAAGTCCGAGCCAAAAATGAGGTATTGACCGATCGACTTCTCAATCCCCCAATCTAAAATCTCAAACTTGTACGCTCGCGAAGCCGAAGTATCTAAAATCTCAACTCCTCACCTTTTTGAGAAAGGCTATATATTCAAAGCTCCCCCTTTCCCGTTCTCTCCCTCTGGCTTCTCCCACCCCCTAATTGCACAGTTTATATACCTACTAATTGGCAATCTTGTAACAAGCCTGCGGCCGCTGGTAAATTGGTAGTGTATAGGTATCTTGCCTCAAACAGAATCTGAGCGAGAGTTCCGTTGAGGGCGAGAAAGTAGGGTGCAGTCTAGACAATCGCAGAAATTCTTGCTCGTCAACCCGCAGTAGTTAGGCCCGGCGAGGAATTGCCGGCCAGTTAAAAGTCCGCCCTGTGGCAGATAGCATTGGTTCTGACTTGTCGTTACCCGCCAATTGTCAGGATTTGGCACAGAATTAATTTTAAATGCCAAGATGCTGGAAGTAGGGGTGAATTTTATGGTACAGAAAGTTTGACCGTGCTTGGAAAGCTCGCGGGTAAAGCCTCTCAATCAAGCTGCTGCCCGCGATCGGGTTTTTCTAACAAATATCACTCTTATGCCCGCTGATGTTTATTCCTTCTCTCAGTCAGGTCATCAACCGCAATCCCCTTACCGTCACCCCTCAGACGCCCGTAGAAAAGGCGATCGAGCTGATGAGCAGCACAGGAGCCAGTTACGTCCTCGTGGTAGAGCCGCGCGAGCATTCTCAACTGGAAAATCTCAGCAATGGGAATTCCCGACGATTGCGGGAACAGTCGGGTTTCTACAACGGCTTACCGCGTGCGGTAAAGGCCTTCGGCAACGGGCTGCATCAGGGCGGCTCAAAAGCTCCCTATGGGAGCGGGCAGACGGTGTTGGGGATTTTTACGGCGCGAGATGTGGTACAGCTAAATTCCATCGGCGCTGCTTTGAGGGGATTTGCCATCGAGCAAATCATGATCAGAACCGTAACTGTAGCCAGAGAATCGGAAATTACCGACTTTTTTGCCTTAGTAAATCTGCTGGAAAAATATCAGATTGGTCATTTACCCGTCGTCAGCGACGCTGAAGAACTTGTCGGTTTAATTAGCTCTCAAAGCTTGGTAGAACTGTTGGAAGAACTTGGGAAATCGCCACAAAAAGTAAGCAGCGATCCGCCACCTGTTACCTTCGCTTTCCCTCCGCCGCTGCCAAGTTCACAACCGAAATTAGAGCTGCCGGCGAGTTTAATTAAACTTTATCAAATTCCTCAAATCGCAGCAGGACGAATTATTCACGCTCCTGCTAGTTCTTCAGTTCGCTATCTGGCGCAACTGATGTTCCGACACAATGTTAGCTATGTATTAATTACTGAAACCCCAGAACCAAACTCGACTGGTGCTACAAATTCCAAATTTACAAATCCCAACCTGCACAAACTCGTTGGGGTGGTAAGTTCGCGGGACATCGTGCAGTTGCAGGCGTTGGGAAGAGACTCGAACAAAATTAAAGCGGGAGCGATTTGCAACAGCTCGCCGCCGCTGGTACGATCGCAATCTACCCTAGAAGCAGCCGTCGCCCTGCTGCAAAAATACTACTACCAGTTACCATTATTAGTCATTAACGAAAGCAATCACCCGATCGGGATTGTCAATCCTAAAACTATCCTTTTACAAGCGCTAGATTCAAAATCTCTGCATTCTAGCTTGATCGCTTTGCAGCGACAACTAGAATCTAGCAACGCGCAATACAAAAAACTCGCCGCCCAAATACAGCTTCCGGCAGCAAATCGCCACCAGGAAGTTGAAATTGCAGAAAACAGTTTCCGGCAGCCCCAAAATCTCCCCGCTACTGTCAACAATCAGGGGATTTGGGATTGGAATCTCGAAACAGATGAGTTTTTTTATTCCGTGCGGTGGCAAGAAATGCTCGGCTACAAAGCAGGGGAAATCTCGAATCGCCGATCGGAATGGTGGAGTCGCATCCACCGAGATGACATTAACGGAGTAAAGGCAGCCTTAGAAGAGCACTTCGCACAAAAGACAGCGGATTTTGCAGCAGAATATCGGATGTACTGCAAAGACGGCAGCACTATCTGGGTGCTGAACCGGGGTCAAGTTTTGCGGAGCGCTGCAGGCAAACCGCTGCGCTTGGTCGGAACTCATACAGATATTACTCCAAATAAGCAGTTAGAACTCAAAGGCGCAGATCCCGATCGATTCCAAGTCTTTGATTCTTTGAAAGCAACAGTAATTTTTCAGATGGATGCGGCGGGAGTTTGGACGTTTCTCAACCGCGCTTGGACTGAAATTACTGGTTTTTCGGTTGCCGAAAGTTTGCACACTAATTTTTTCGATTGGGTTCATCCAGATGAACGCCCGCAGTGTGAAAATCTATTGGAGTCTTTGCTGTCTGGAAAATCGGAATTTTGTCGGAGAGAACTGCGATTTAAGTACAATTCGGACTCGGTGAAAAATGAATTAGACATTCATCCTGAATCGGGCTTTATTTCGGTAGAAATATTTGCTCAAGTCCGGCTGAATTCCCAGGGTGAAATAGCGGGAATTTTAGGAACTTTGCACGATGTCTGCAGCCGCGTCGAAGGCGTTGAGGAATTGCGGGAAAGCCAGCGAGCAATTCGATCGCTCTACGAGGTAATGGTGAGCTCGTCAGGCTCCTTTGAGGAGCGCACTGCTCAGTTGCTGGCGATGGGTTGCAGTCAGTTTGGGATGGATATCGGGCTGTTGGGCAGGGTTTTGGGCGATCGCTACGAAGTCATCGCCGCCTATGTACCGTCAAATTTCCCCTTCGGATTTGCCAAAGGAGATGGTTTTGCTTTGAGTAGAACTTTTGAACGAGAGGTTTTGCGATCGAACGAACCTATTTCTATCGAATCCGCCGGCACTACTCAGTGGAAGAACCACCCGGCTTACGCCGTCCGCAGGTTGGAGGCTTTTGTCGGCACGCAGGTAATAGTGGAAGGGCGAATTTTTGGCACTTTGAGCTTTACTTCGAGCTCCGCTAAACCACCTTTGAAACCGCTGAATTTTGAAATGTTAAAATTGATGGGCAATTATATCGGCGCGGAAATTGCCCGCGAAGAACGCGAGCACACTTTGCAGCGTCAGTACCAGTGCGTTTTACTCTTCAAACAAATCACTCAAAAAGTGCGATCGACCTTAGATACTCAAGAAATTTTTCAGACAACCGCCACCCAAATCGGGCGCGTATTCGGTGTCAATCGCTGTACAATTCACACCTACCTTTCCCAACCTTATCCGCACCTTCCTTGCGTCGCAGAATACCTCGAACCTGGTTACATATCAGCTTTAGATTTAGAACTTTCTGTCACTTACAACCCCTACACAGAAAAACTGCTCGCTGAAGATATAGCCCTAGCATCTCCCGATGTGTTTGCCGATCCTTTGCTCGAATCTTCCGTGCCGATGTGCCGCCGCATCGGCTTAAAATCTATGTTGGCGGTTCGCACTTCCTATCAAGGCGAACCGAATGGCATTATTACTTTGCACCAGTGCGATGCAACTCGCCAGTGGACTCCCGACGAAATTGAACTGTTAGAAGATGTTGCCGCTCAAGTCGGAATTACCTTAGCCCAAGCCCAACTTTTAGAAAAGGAAGTTCACCGACAGCAACAGTTAGTAGAGCAAAATGAAGCTTTGGAGCAAGCGCGACAAGCGGCCGAAGTTGCTAACAGAGCTAAGAGCGAGTTTTTAGCTACGATGAGTCACGAAATTCGCACTCCGATGAATGCGGTAATCGGGATGACCGGTTTGCTGCTGGATATGGAACTAACTACAGAACAGCGGGATTTTGTAGAGACAATTCGCACCAGCGGCGATGCTTTGCTGACTATTATTAATGATATTCTCGACTTTTCCAAGATTGAATCGGGCAAAATGGATTTGGAAAGTAGCCCCTTCGACCTGCAAAACTGCATAGAAGAATCTCTGGAATTGCTGGCTCCGAGAGCGTCAGAAAAAGGTTTAGAGCTGGCTTACTTTATTGACGATTCTGTTCCAAAAAACATTTTAGGAGATGTCACACGGCTGCGCCAAATCTTGGTAAATCTGCTAGGAAATGCAGTCAAATTTACAGAATCTGGAGAAATTGTCGTTTCTTGTACCGCTCGGCAAATCGAGCCTGTAGCTGCTAAAGTTTTGCCGGAAATAACCAATATTTTAGCTCTGAAACCGCTAGCAACTAAGGAGGAAAAGTTGCCAAGTAACAGACAGTACGAGATTCAATTTGCTGTCCAAGATACGGGCATTGGCATTCCACCAGACCGGATCGATCGCCTATTTAAAGCTTTTTCGCAGGTGGATGCTTCCACAACTCGACAGTACGGCGGAACAGGTCTGGGACTGGCTATCAGCCAGCGTTTGAGCGATATGATGGGTGGTAAAATGTGGGTTGTCAGTCAAGTTTGTCCGGCAAGTTCTAAGTCTCAATCTGCTGTTTCGGCGATCGGACAAAGTACCGCAGGAATTCCGCCTGCTGGATTTTATCCACCGTCGGTATCGGGTTCCGGTTCAATTTTTTATTTCACGGTGACAGCAGAAGCTAATGAAAGTCGAGAGTCAAAAAAACTGCCGGAATTTGCGGTGGGCAAGCATTTGTTGATTGTCGAAAATCATGCCATTAACCGGCAAGTTTTGATCCGGCAAGCTGAGGCTTGGGGAATGATACCCGTAGCTGCAAGTTCGGGTGCTGAGGCTGTGAAAATTATCCAAGAAAACTCGGCGCTAGATTTGGCTATTTTGGCGATGAATCTACCAGATATGGATGGCGTGGCTTTGGCTGTGAAGATTCGTTCCTTGGAGCTGAGCAATTTGTCTGGCGGCGAGGGGCTAAATCCGAATGTCATTGTTACAAGCCCTCGCAAAGTTCCGCTACCTTTGGTGCTGTTTACTTATTTGAGCAAGGCGGAAGTCTGGAAAAAGCTTGAAACTACAGAAGTACATTTTTCGGCTTTTTTAACTAAGCCTCTAAAACAGTCGCAGTTTTATAATGTGTTGCTGCAAGTTTTTGGATATGTTGCCGGCAGAAGTGGTAGGGGAGAAGTTTCAAATGTGGCGACTTTGACTTCGGGATTGAAGTATTTTGAAAATTCTCAAGAACAGCACCGCGTGCAGCGGACACCTGCGGTTTTGAGGCAGGTGGCTAGCAATTCTGTCGCACAGGATGGAGCTAATTCTACTCAGATTCGGATTTTGCTGGCGGAGGATAATGTGGTGAATCAAAAAGTAGCTACGCATTTGCTCGACAGGATAGGATATCGGGCAGATATTGCGGCTAATGGGCTGGAGGTTTTGGAGGCGCTGAAGCGGCAATCTTACGATGTTGTGCTGATGGATGTGCAGATGCCGGAGATGGACGGGTTGGAAGCGACGCGCCGCATTTGTCAGGAGTGGCCTGCTAATCGGAAGCCGAGAATTATTGCGATGACGGCTAATGCGATGCAGGGCGATCGCGAAAAGTGTCTGGAAGCGGGTATGGACGATTATATTACTAAGCCGGTGCGCCGGGAAGAGTTGGCGATCGCCCTGGGCAAATGCCAACCACTGCAGCGGGATGAATTGGATGCCGTTGCTGAACTAAAAAATCCACAGATTACTGAGCAAGTTGACAGTGAGGCTGCTGGACACTCGATGGTTCAACCTGCAGCAAATTCGCCGATCGATTTTCATGTTTTGCAAAGTCTCCGCGAGTTAGACGATGATGAAGACCCGGATTTTTTGGGGGAGTTGATTAAGATATATTTGTTAGATGCACCGCAGCAGTTAGAAACAATTAAAGAGGCTATTTTTATCGGCGATGCTGATAGTTTGAAGCTGGCTTCTCACACGCTGAAGTCGAGCAGCGCTAATTTAGGAGCGGTGTCTTTTTCGGAAGTTTGCAAGGAGTTGGAGTATATGGGCCGCATGGCGGTTGAGTCGGGAGGGGAACAGGTTTTTGATGCGAGGACGGCGCGCGATCGGCTTTTGGAAGCCGAAACGGAGTGGGAAAAGGTACGGATGGCGTTTGAGACTGAATTAAAAACGGGGAAATTGCGATCGCAAATAGGGAATTAGTTAGTTGTTAGTTGTTAGTTGTTATTGGTTAGTTGTTATTGGTTGTTGGTTATTGGTTATTGGTTATTGGTTATTAGTTATTGGTTATTGGTTATTGGTTATTAGTCATTAGTCATTAGTCATTAGTCATTAGTCATTAGTCATTAGTCATTAGTCATTAGTCATTAGTCATTAGTCATTAGTCATTAGTCATTAGTCATTAGTCATTAGTCATTAGTCATTAGTCA
>NZ_JADEWT010000135.1 GCF_015207505.1 Tychonema sp. LEGE 06208 | reverse complement strand
CTACTAATGATAATGACTGGAATTACTTCTTCGTACTCCCGATGGTAAGAGCAATTTCCACAGTGATGGGTAACATACCTGTTTCCTGAAGTGCTAGTAGTTGCAGGAATCAAAACTTGATAAGTCCGTTTAAGATTGAACGTTTTGCACTCAGGGCATTGTCGATCATTGATTGCTTTGTTGATTCCTTGGTAAATAATGACGCTGAAAGTCAACACAAAGAGAAGAATCATCAACGGAAAAAATATTAATGTCAAACCAACTAGCGGTAAAATTATTACAGCTATTATGTTATTGATGAAAAAGCCTTCTCCTCCGTGATTACCACCTTGTTGCCAACCAGGTTGAGGTATATTCAGAATTGCCTGCGGAAATGCGATTTGCACTTCTAATTCTTGTTCCGGTAGAATAGCCTGACTTGCCACAAATTCAAAGGTTTTAGGATCTACTTGACGGGGAACCGCTGCTGCACCGAAATTCGTAAACGAGAGAACTTTCCCTGACAAAGCATCTGGTAAATTTACCGTAACTTTTCCAGTATTAACTGGCGCTTTCCGACCCGCTGCAATAGCTTTCCAATAAACTAGAGTATTCTCACCCTCTAACTGCAATCCACCTACTACACGATATTTGATAACAAAAGTATGTGATTCTGGCGCTTTTAATTCATGTTGCCAACGAATCCAAAGTTGATTATTTTCTGTTCCAGTGCTACTAGGAATTATGCGATTATTTTCGGCAACTGTCACATCTTTAATTGCATCGACTTTATCTAAAGGAATATAACGATATCGTTCATTGTTGTAGGCTGATGTGAATACATATTTTTGCGTTTCAGTAACTAACATATCTCCGTTTGTCTGAACGTCGATCGCAACATTGATGTTATCCCAGTAAAACGGTAGCTGTTGGGCTGTGGCATGAGTCACTGTGACTAACAGTAGGGTTAATGATGCTAGTAATGAAAAAACTATTCTTTTGAGGATGCGTTTATTTATCATAGGATTTCCACAAGATAAGTGTTGAGTACAATTATTCAACAGGTTTCTTGGGGAGTCAATTCATAAAAATCATTAATTATGTTCATAAAAGTCATATCTTCAGTCGGGCAGGGAATTCATATCAATTCCGGTTGCACCGGAATAATATAGAGGAGACGGCAGTGCCGTGTCCTCATTTCCTAATTTCTTCTCAACTTTGAAATACTACACTTAACAAAGTTAAAACTGTACAGCCAAACACGGCTTCAAATGTATATCTGCGCGAGGGTTTGTAAGGGTAGGAGTTCCAAACGCGAAGTTCTCCGTTGAAGCCGCGCGAGGCTAAAGTCAGGGAAACTTGACGGTAGTTTTCTAAAGTTCGCAGCAGCAATTGCCCGATTAAAATGCCTAAGCTGTGCATTCCCCGCTTCCAAGTGCGGTAGCCACAGCGGGAGTTTTGGGCTGTCCAAAGTTCGTCGGCGATCGCCAATAAGCTAAAAATAAAGCGGTACATTAGTAATAGCAGTTCTGTGACCAATTCTGGACAGCGTAATTGTCTCAGAATCTGCAAAATTTCGGTAAATGGTACTGTCAACAGGATGAAGTACATACAGCTTGTGGATGCGAAGGCGCGGGCAAACAGCAAGCTCACTTGGTATATTCCAGTGCGGCTCGCATAGAGATAAAAAGTGCCGGTGCTAATTCCCCAACCTTGCCAAATATCCCACTGAATTTCCGGGATTCGATCGCCAGCAACGGCACCCATCGCCAAAGCAGGCAAACTCGTCAGCAAAAACACCAGCGGTACCGACAGCAACCGCAGATAGAGTTTCGCCGGAATTCCCGCATAAACCACGATCCAGATTGTCAACCAGAGGGCGATCGACAACTGCACCGCTACATGGGAAACTAGAGACAGGATTAAAAGGGCGATCGCAAATGATAGTTTGTGAGATGGCGGCAAACCGCGCAAGCTATTTGTATAAGCCAGACTATCAATCTGATGGTTCATTCCAAGGTTTTGCGATCGGAATTTTGCCGAGATTGCGATCGGCCTTTATATAACCCAATCACGTAGCCAATTACGCCAGCCCCCATCGCCGCTTGAGACGCAAACAGCAAACTTTCAATTTCGCCACTAGCAGGTTCAAAAAAGTGCTTGAACCAAGGTTCATAGCCCGGTTGAATCTCGGTAATTGCCTTTTGGGCTTCCCCATCAGCACCGCCGTATTCACCTCGAACAAATACTAGAGGAAGAACAGCAAGAGCAACCACAGCACCAACCAAAATCCAATTTTCTCGCGCAGTAGATTGGTGATTTCTTGTATTTTTCTGACTCATGACTTAGGACTCCTGTCTCAATAACTTCAAAGTTTCCAACTCCGGCTTCCCGTAGGAATGCAGCCAATTCCAAACCAATACAGTCAGCAATCCCTCACTAATAGCCAGGGGTACTTGAGTAATTGCAAAAATGCTAGCAAACTTGAGAAACGAAGCTACAAAACCACCGCTGGCTGCGGGAAAAGCTAACGCTAATTGAATCGAAGTCACCACATAAGTCAGCAAATCCGCCAAAGCCGCAGCACAAAAAATTGCCGCCCGCTGACTACCAGTTCGCAACAGCAAATGATAGACAAAATACGCAGCAAAAGGGCCAACAATTGCCATCGAAAACATATTGGCTCCCAGGGTTGTCAAGCCGCCGTGGGCCAACAAAACCGCTTGAAAAAGCAGCACTAAAGCGCCGAGTACAGCCATCACCGAAGGGCCGAATAAAATCGCCCCCAAACCAGTACCCGTCGGGTGAGAACAACTACCCGTTACCGAAGGAATTTTTAGAGCAGAAAGCACAAAAGTAAACGCACCCGCCAAAGCTAACAACAGTTTAAGTTCCGGGTGTTCTTTGGTAATGCGGGCGATCGATCGCAAACCAACTAGAAAAAAAGGTAACGCCACTATCCACCAAAACGCCGCCCATTGCACCGGCAAAAAACCTTCCGAAATGTGCATAGCTGCGGCGGGCGTTGCCGAACCGAGGACAATATAACAACTCAAGCCAGCCATCAATCCCAGGCTGACTAATTTCCGATTTCTGGCCTTCACGCTGAACCTCGCAGATGAGACTATGTAAACAAACACATCGGCGGGCATCCTGACTCAGAAAGCGACATGGCTTTCCTTACAGTTGCGGGACAGCGCCGGACTTACACCGAACTTTCCCCGTTTCCTCTAATGGCTGCTCCCCATTAGAACCGAATGATTAGCTTAGTATAGTCGATCGCGCAACTCTCAGCCGAATACTTTACCAAAATTATTTCATATTAACTAGCTTAGATTGTGTCCGACAGCTTCAAGTGTCATTGCAAAGAACGAAGCAATCGCCAAGACTTAGGATTGCTTCGTTCCTCGTAATGACAAACAATAAAACTGCCAGCGAACACAACTTAATCTATCTTCCTTCGCGTCCTTTGCGTCTTCGCGGTTCGTTAAAATCTTTACAAAATACAAAATTATAGCTAAACAACTAAACGCTATAATCTTAAGTAAGTTTTGAGGAAAGCCGCCATGTTAAATTACAATTTCCCGACGCACTGGCCCTCAGCCGACGAACTACCAGACTCAGATGAAACACCAGTGGATAACGAACTGCAAGAATTAATCCCAGGATTGCTAAAAGCAATATTGCTCATACTTTGGGCAGAACGCATGGACTGGTTTTTTGGTATAGATATGGGTCTTTACCATCACCCGGAAAAACCTCCGATTGTGCCAGATGCTTTCTTGAGTTTAGGGGTGCAACGGTTTTATGACGAAGAATTGCGTCCCAGTTACGCGGTGTGGGAGGAAAAAGTGATGCCAACTTTTGTCCTCGAAGTTGTTTCCCCAACTTATCGAAACGAATATACCGCCAAATTGGAAGAATATCAAAGTTTAGGCATACTTTACTATGTCATTTATTCTTCTCGCCGCCGCCGCAAACCCCGTTTAGAAGTGCATAAGTTAGTCAAGGGCAAGTATGAATTACAGCCGGGAAATATAGTTTGGATGCCAGAGATCGGTTTGGGAATTGGCTGTGAAAGGGGCAATTATTCTGGGGTGACAAGGGAGTGGTTGTATTGGTACGATGCTGATGGAAAACGTTATTTTACTCCAGAAGAACAGGTGAAAGAATCGGCGCAACGCGCACAACAGGAATCGCAGCGCGCACAACAGGAATCGCAGCGCGCCGATCGACTAGCTGAACGATTGCGAGAGTTGGGGATAGATCCTGATAATATAAGCTGATTGCAGTCAAGAGTGCGACACAGAGGTACTCTGCGGGCGCTCGCCCATCTGATTTTTCCACGCCCGATCCGATCGCCCTCAACCGATAATTTTCTCGAAAAACCCGGTTTCCGCGTCCGGGAATGTATGAATATTTATCAAAAAAATTAGGAAAGATGCGGACTTATTTGGAACAGACAGATAGTTTGATAGCAAACCTTGAAAAACAGCTCAAAACAATGAAAATCAGGAGAGGTTATTAAATAATGGTCATGGATCTGCGTTTTTACGATGTCATCGGCTTTGGGGATGAAGTTCCGGGAGTTCTAGCCGTTATCTCAGCAGCCCGAGAATACCGCCGCCGGACAAAGCGTTATCCGCGGGTTTTGCTGATGTCTAAAGCAAACTTGCAAGAAGGAATTGGCGGGCATTTAGTCAGAGGCGGCCTTGCTTATTTAGATAGATGTCAGCTAGCTCAAGAACTGCGACAATCTTTAAAGTTAGATACCTTTGGTTCACCGGCGACAATCTATCAAGAGTTTCTGCAAAAATCCGGTGTCAGTGCGATCGCGCTTGATCCCCGCAAAGCCAGCGCAGCACTGCAAGAAATGCTGTCACAAGCAGGCGTCGATCTCCTCAGCAAAGTAGAAATTCAATCAGTCAATAAACAACGCCAAAGAATTGCCAGCATAACCACATCTAAAGGCATAGTTTATGCAGGAAAGCAATTTATTGATGCCACTGTCAATGGCGAATTAGCTCAAGCTGCCGGCGCGAAAAAGCTAAAGGGATTTGAAACCTTTGGTCTGCCAAACTCCGAACTTCCAGTCACCCTCGTTTTTGAAACCCAAGGACTCAGTACAAGAAGACTCAAAGAACTCGATTACATTTATCTAAAACGCTTCACAAACCTCGCCGATTCTGAGAGTCAAAAATTTTTGCTGTACGCTGCAGGCAAGGATGTCAAACTAGCAGAAGAACTCCGACAGGAAATGCTCGACAGTAGAGGAAATCTCAAAACTCTGTGGGCGGGCAACGATTACATCGACGTGCGATCGCCCGCGCTGTCTGTAGCTTACCACTCCTTTAGAGGAACAAAGCTATCTTTTCCTGAAACCGGCGTAATTTTAGACGAGGGAAATATCGCAATACTTCCCAATAGCAGACTTTCGTGGAACGCGCTATTATTTGCAGTCACCAGCAGCGAAGCAGAAGCCTTAGCTAAAAGCGGTAGCAAACCGACGGCTAATATGCAAAAAGAGATGTTATTCGTAGCAACTTGGCTGAGGAGTTTGGGGGCTACTTCTGTTACTTCTGCCTCAGAACTGTATATCAGACACGCAGGCAATGTGACAGGAGTTGTAGAACCTTTAACGGGCGCACAAATGCTGTTAGGTGGCGTACCGGCTAATCAAGCACTGGCAACATTTAGCTATCATTTTGATGTACGCGGAGGCATCCCCGGTATGGGGGAAAAAGCCAACAGTTTAGGGTGGTTAAAAAGTCTGAGTTTTAAACAGCCTACCTTCAATATTGGCATCCGCCACGCATTAATGAAAAACATTCCTAACCTGGCAGTTGTCAGTCCGTGCTCTGGATTTGAAGGGTTTGCCTGTTCTGTCGGCAGAATTGTTGAATTCAACGCCGTAGTTGGTCAAGGTGTCGGTATCGCTGCCATTAATGCTATTCTAAATAACAAAAATCTAGCTGATATATCTAACGGAGAAGTGAGACAAGTTCTCGTTGAAACAGGTCAGTTACCTAAAATTTTTGGAGTTGCAAACAATGCTGATGGAACGCTATTAGCGCAATTCGAGACACTTGTCGGTGCGGATGCTATTGCTTAAGAAGTCATTAGTCATTAGTCATTAGTCATTAGTCATTAGTCATTAGTCATTAGTCATTAGTCATTAGTCATTAGTCATTAGTTATTAGTTATTAGTTATTAGTTATTAGTTATTAGTTATTAGTTATTAGTTATTAGTTATTAGTTATTAGTTATTAGTTATTAGTTATTAGTTATTAGTCATTAGTCATTAGTCATTAGTCATTAGTCATTAGTCATTAGTCATTAGTCATTAGTCATTAGTCATTAGTTATTAGTTATTAGTTATTAGTTATTAGTTATTAGTTATTAGTTATTGGTAACAACTGGCAACTGACAAATAACAACTGGCAACTGACAAATAACAACTGACAACTGGCAACTGCTTTCCGTCCAACGTCATCAGGAAGAAGGAAGAAGGAGCATCAAGCGCGCTAGCTTTTGTAGTCCTGTCCTCGCTCGCACGGGCTTTTATCACCAAGCGAGCGAGAACAGCGCTCAAACAAAAAATGCTTTTTACCAAAATGAAATGCTCCCCTTGAGTCCTCACTACAAATCAATTCTTAATTCTTCTGCGAGCACTTCGGATGAATACCCCCCTGCAAACAAATGTAAGCAATTTGATTTTTATCTAAATTTTTAGCCTCGGCAAAATCAACTCCTTGGAACCTACCTGATTTAGTACCTGCTGGACTTTGAATAAACTGATCGGAAGCCGCTTTACCCTGAAATACAGCCCCTTGAAAATTCACTCCCGCTACATTTGCACCCCTAAAATCAACCGAACTCAGGTCGGCATTCCGCAAATTAGCATCTTGCAACCGAGCATCTTGAAAATTGGCGTTGGCGAGTTTAGCAGAACTCAAATCGGCATTTTGTAAGTTCGCACTTTTCAAATTTGCACCGGATAAATCTGCACCTTGCCATTCCGATTTAGACAAATTTGTCAAGGATAACTGAGCGCCTTGGCCCTTGATTTTGCCCAAACGCGCGCCTGATAAATTGGCTCCAGACAAATTCGCGCTGCCGATATCTGCACCCGTAAAAGCTGCATCTTTTAATATTGCTTGCTGCAAATTTGCGCCAATTAAAAGAGCACTGCTAAAATTAGCTCCATTCAGATTTCCGCTTGACAAATTAGCTTTGTTCAGGACAGCGCGCACAAAAGTAGTGCGGTTCATTAGAGCACTATTTAAAGATGCTCCGGTTAAATTTGCTCCTTCAAAATTAGCGCTGCTTAAGTCGGAAATCCAATCGTCAAATGTACCCGGACGCCTGTCTTCGCCGGTGCCGTAAAAGCGAGTTCCTTGGAAGCTGGCATTGGTTAAATTGGTGTTTTTCAGCTTAATTCCTGATAAGTCCACTTTGTCTAATACTAAGGTGAATTGAGCGGGGCCGGCAGGAGTTTGACTTAAGTCGGTGCGACTGAGATCGACGCCGTTGAGTTGGCTGCTATACACGGTGAGAATTTTGCCGATCGCCCTTTGCACTGTTCGCTGACGGGTAGCCGCTAACTCGCGTTCCGAGGCTTTCCCCCGGTAGCGCAGGGATTCGAGCTCGTTGCTGAGCCCTTGGTTTAATCGCCGCAAGTCAGGTAAAGCTTTCGGCCCGCTACTGACTAAAGCTTGTTGGATCGCGTCCAGCATCGGGCTGCTGTCTTCTTGGGTTAGCAAATCCGCTAACAGCGGTATGGCGCGGGAATCTTCCACCGCCCCCAAAGCCAAAATTGCCGATCGCCTCCCCGATGTTCCGCTGGGCGAAGCCGGAGACAATTTACTCACTAAAGCCACAAATAATTCGTCGTTCCGCTGGCGAGAATCCCGCATATTTGCTTGACCTTGAGTGTAGATCAAAGTGCCAACAAACAAAGTTAAAATTAATCCCGCGCTGCCAATGGTAACTATCACTAAAGTTGTGCCTGGATGTTGGCGCATCCAATTCCACAAACTGGGTTCTTCTTTGACATTGGTTTCGCGAGTCAAAACCACAGCCGCAATCTGCGCGTCTTCCTCAGTCCAATCTTGATTGTTGACAGGATTGGCAGATTGTTCGATCGATCGCGCATTGACCACCAAAGTATTCGCGAGGCGATCGTGTCCCGATTGTCGTTTGTAGCGGAATGCAAAAGCGCCGTCTGCCAGCACTGCCAAGCCGCTCAGCCCCCCTAAAATGATTAAATCAGGAAACGCGCCGGATAAGCGCCAAATGCCGTAGGCTACGCTCAGAGGCACTCCCCAGCGCCCCAAACTTTCGCGAATCAGCACTCGCCTCCAACCCGGAGGAGTACCAAAAGCTGTGACAACTTTAACGGCAAACCAGCGTTTCGGGAGTGTTTGGCCGGTTCTGGCGAGCAAAAATAGTTGCCACGCCGCTAAAACTAGCGGTGCTAGCAGCGCCCCCGACCAGAATAGATTAGTTAGGGGTGCGACTCTGGGGTTGCGATCGCGCACGGGTACGCCCAAAATACGCGCTACAGTTTCCGATGTTGCTGCTACAGAGGAATTTAGGGGTACGGTTTGAGCGTCCTTGTTGACCAATGCCCCGATACTGAAGGGAACGAGGGCGCTGGCGGCAATTAAGGAAATTTCAACGGCCCAAGCGCCGCACCTACGAACCAGCAGTGGCATTTGCTGGGATTTTGTCTGCCAAGATGGAGACGGATCGGGTTGATTAATATCATCACCGGATGCGGTTGGGTTAGCCATATTTATAATTTCCTATTTTTAGTCGTTAGTTGGACGAATCAGCAGATATTGCCAATTTGTACGCTATGTAGATTAACACTCCGAGAACGGCAAGACTCATCAGGGCCGAAATTAGCTGTACTATACTATTGAAGACTGTCAGAACCACGATCGCCCCGACAGCAAACACTGCCACTTGTCCTGGTTTGGGGAGTTTTTGAAACTTTTCCAGAAATTGATTGTAGAAGGTTCCGAGCGCTTGATAGCTATCTGGATTTTGTTGGATGAGGGACGATCGCTCTACTTTAGCTTTTAGTTGTGCGATCGCTTGCTGCAAATTGAACTTATTTTGAGGATTCATAAAAAAAATTGGGAGTTAGTTTAGCTGTACGCCGATCGTTTTAGGGCGGTCACATTAATAAGAGTCACATTAGCGTGTTCGGAACCGCTCATTATCCTCTACCGTCAAAGAAGTGGAACCTTCCGTCATTGTGTTCGGATAAATAAGGATAAAAATGAAGATATGCTATCCGTGCGATCGCCCCAGACTGCGCTTTGGCTCGATCGCAATCCTAGCCCTAGGAATGATTTTAACTGCACCGGGGGCTCTTCGGAGCCAACCCCTGCAAATTGCTCCGGGATTTCGCGAACCGCTGAGTGTTTCAGGAGTCTCCGGCGGCCCAAACAATAGCGGCGACTGCGGTTTCGTGGCCGCCGGGCCGAACCAGGCGATCGAAGTAACGCAGGATTTGCCTTACTGGAAAATTGCAGTACAAACGGCGGGAGCGCCGAGTTTGATGATTCAGGGGCCCAGGGGTCGTTTCTGCGTCCTACCGGCGAATGCTGGTGCGGGGAACGTAGAATTTTCTGGTTATGGGGACAAGGGGACTTATCTTATTTTTGTGGGCGATCGGGCTCAAGGTCAACACCCTTACTCTCTCTCTATCACTCAACAGCGCAACTAAAAAAGCAATTAGATTGTAGCAAATTGGTAGTAAGGACTTTAGCCCTCAAGTTGGTAATAAGGACTTTAGTCCTCAAACTCTGATATAGTTTCCGGTTGCATCGGAATAATAAAATCGAGTCAACAGCTAATACTCAATTATTCAGTTTTCCTACCCCGAATCAACAGTCAACAATCAACAATCACCTGACGGTGCAACCGGAATTGACAGGATTTGTTCTCTCACCCACTTGCGAAACAATCGGAGAGTTTGACTCGTCCCCGCTGTTTGACTTTGTTCGCAATATTCAGAAATAGCTTCAATAATTGGCAAATTGGGAAATGTTGGACTAATTGCCGATTCAACATATTTCCCATCTTCAAGCACATTAATCATCAGTTGGTTATTTTCGTACCGCCAGATTTCAGGAACTCCCAGCGCCTCGTAAGCATCCAGTTGAGTTTTGGAAGTTAGATCCACTTCAATTGCTAAATCTGGCGGTGGATCGACAGTTAAGTCGATGCGCTTTTTGCCAATCATTAGAGCAGAATTTTGAATGTAAAAACATTCATCCGGTTCAATTCCTTGTAACATACTTTTTCGCTTAAAAGTAGTAGAACCAAATGGTTCAAAGTCGATTTCAAGTTCCTAAAACAAAATATTAACTAAATAGCCAATAATCGTTTTAGCTTTTTCCTGTTCTGGCAGTGGCATCCTAATCTCCAAAATTCCTTGAATGTAAGCGATTCTGGAAGCACGGTGTTCTCCCAACTCTTCTAAAATTGCTTCAAATTCCAGCCAACTTACATCATGGAACAGCACTCTATGTCCAGGCGGTACACTGATTTGTCTCAATTGCAGCGTTACCATTTAAACCTCCGATTTATTTAAGTTTGCGATGCTTGTCTGTATCGGTAATTGGGGGCGGGCACGGGCAACTTGCGATCGGCGAAGCCGAAGTATTGGGGATTGGTTATCAGAAAAATGGGGTCTAAAACTGTCCAAATCCTCCGGCTTTTAGTATTGTATCTTTTCGGTATCTTTGTGGCAAATGAGTTCAATATATTTTAAAATATTGAATGCCGTAATTGCGACTAGCATAATAATATCATGTCCGATCGATCGGACATGATATTATTAATTGACAATCAGGAAGTCGCTGACGGTCAGCAACGGAGTACCGTCAATGGTGGCAAATAGCGCACCAGTTCCCAAACCAATTTGTGTCCCGTTCTGGTTGAAAAATAACTTGCCTGTGGCGCGACTGCAAACAATTAATCCATCGCTGGTTTCTGCTGCTAAATCGCTATCTACAAAGGCAATTTTAGCTGAAGTGATTGCTCCGAATGCAGTTTGAGATAAGAGAATTTTGTCTGTGCCAGTCGTAAAATCAGTAATGCGATCGCTCCCAAAATCAGCAGTATTAAAAACACCGTTCGATTTAAACAAAAACCGATCTTCACCGCTACCACCAGTTAGCAAGTCATCGCCGGCACTCCCTGCAAGTAGATCGTTACCACCGCCGCCAATTAGCGTATCATTGCCATCACCACCAATTAGCGTATCATTGCCATCGCCGCCGACAACACTGTCATCACCTACGCCACCATTAAATGTATCTTCGCCACCTCCCATGTCAACAACTGAATTGGCGTAGGTTCCTAAGAGGTTAATTACATCATTACCATCAGCATTGGAACTCGCAGCTTCATCGGCTTTGAGGTTGATAAAGAAACGAAAGTCGTTCATGGTGACAGTAATGCTGTCGTTACCGGTGCCACCGATAATTTTTTCATCGGAACGCAGTGTATCGTTAGGATTAGTATTGTCATCCCAGGTTTCAGCAAAAGTGATATTGATGCTGTCATTGCCAACACCGCCTTGAATATCATTTACGCCGTCGGGGTCGGTAATGGTGTCGTCGCCTGTACCCCCGAAAATGCGATCGAGATTGCCTAAACCGCCGTCAATGAGGTCATTGCCGCCCTCACCATCGATGAAGTCATCCGCAGCGTCGCCGTTGATGGTGTCGTCACCCTCCGCGCCCATCAGTGTATCTGGATCGGGGGTACCGTTCAAAAGTAAAGGGGCAATCGGGGGATTTGCAATCGGATTAACGGTGATGTTAACAGTGGCTGTCGCTGTCCCCCCGTGACTGTCGTCAAGCTGATATGTAAAGCTGTCCTGACCGGTGAAGTCACCGTGGGGGTGGTAAGTGATGAAGTCATCAGCCTTGTCTGGAGTGCCGTTAAAATTGATTTCAGCCTTGCCGCCGACTCCGTTGGTCAAAACTGTCAAAATCAGGGGGTCGCCGTCTGGATCGCTGTCATTTGCTAATACGGGGATATTGACGGGAGTGATTCGATCGGTGGTGGCGCTATCATCGATCGCGATCGGCAATTTGTTGGCAAACTCGATCGTTACGGTAGCTGTCGCTGTTCCCCCGCCAGTGTCATCAATCTGATAAGTGAAACTGTCGTCATCCCAGAAGTCACGGTGGGGGTGATAGGTGATAAAGTCATCAGCCTTGTCTGGAGTGCCGTTAAAATTGATCTCAGCCTTGCCGCCGACTCCGTTGGTCAAAACCGTCAAAATTAGGGGATCGCCGTCTGGATCGCTGTCATTTGCTAACACTGGAATGTTGACAGCAGTGTCTCGATGGGTGGTGGCGCGATCGTCGATCGCGATCGGCAATTTGTTGACTGCTTTCACTGTCACCTCAACCTTGGTAACGTCCGAACCTCCCTTGCCGTCTGCGATTTGATAGAGAAAGATATCCTGGCCGCTGAAGTCGGGATTGGGAGTGTAGGTAATGAAATCGTCTTGCCGATTGTCCGGCGTACCGTTGTTGTTGACTTCGACTTTGGCGTTGTTTGAAGGCCTGAAAATACTGAGGTTCAAGGGGTCGCCGTCGGGTTCGCTGTCGTTGGCGAGGACGTTGATATCGATCGCACTACCAGCATTCACAGTCGCAGCATCCCCAGATGCGATCGGCGAGTGGTTGCGATCGACTGTCACTTCCACTTTGGTAACAGCTACGCCTCCCTTACCGTCGTCGATTTGATAGAAAAACACATCTTCCCCGCTGAAGTCGGGATTGGGGGTGTAGGCGATGTAATCGTCTGTTGGATCGTCCGGCGTACCGTTGTGCCTGACTTCTGCTTTGCCGTTGTCTGAAGTCTTGAAAATGCTGAGGTTCAGGGGGTCGCCGTCGGGGTCGCTGTCGTTGGCGAGAACCTCGATATCGATCGCGCTGCCAGCATTTACAGTTGCACTGTCGCTAAGTGCGATCGGTGACTTATTGATCGCAGGAGGTATCACCGCAGTTGATGTCGGTGTTGGAGATGGTGTGGGTGTTGGTGTTGGAGGTATCACCGCAGTTGATGTCGGTGTTGGAGATGGTGTGGGTGTTGGTGTTGGAGGTATCACCACAGTTGATGTCGGTGTTGGTGTTGGTGTTGGAGGTATCACCACAGTTGATGTCGGTGTGGGTGTTGGTGTTGGAGGTATCACCACAGTTGATGTCGGTGTTGGAGATGGTGTTGGTGTTGGTGTTGGTGTCGGTGTTGGAGATGGTGTTGGTGTTGGAAATATCACCAGAGTTGGTGTCGGAAAGAGTATGGGAAGTGTGCCTGGAAAGAGTATCGGAGAGTTTTTTAGATTGGGAATCTCAACCTCAATCAACGGAGAGAAAATCAATTTTACATTAGCTGTTGCTGTACCCCCTTGACCGTCACTGACTTGATAACTAAAGCTATCTCCAACATTATTATTAAATTGGATATTGGGAGTATAGGTAATGAAATCATCCTTGGGATTGTCCGGTGTATTGTTTTGATTAACTACTACCGTCCCATTCACCGGATTGGTAACAATGTTGAGAATCAAAGAGTCGCCATCCGGATCGGTATCGTTAGACAGGACATCGATATTGACTGGATTTTGGCCCACGATCGTACTATCGTTGTTTGCTACAGGCAACTGGTTGGCGATCGCCAATCCCTTAGAGAATTCCGAAGTATTATTAGCAGGATCGGTCGCCGTTGCTGTGATGAATTGACCGACGGGTAGGGAACTACCATAGGTATAGTTGAAACTATTTTTACCGCTACTGTCCGTAGTGAGAATCCTAGAGCCGAGGAAGGTTTTTCCTTCGCCAAAGCCAGTCGGATCGAGACTGGAGTTGGCAAAGAATTCCAGCCTAAACTGTTGATTTAGAGTGCTATTTAAAGTGCCTTTTATCTCAGTATTTTTGCCATTGGAGTGGGCAAAAGTGATGGTGGGAGAGTTGCGCTCGTTACTAATTTCGTAGTGAATAATACCGAAACTATTATTGTTGAAAATACTATTGCCTAAAATCCCATTGCCCGTGCCAGAGTTAACAGCAACTCCAGCTAAATTGTTGTGAGCGATCGCATTTCCAGTTTCCGGATCGATACCGCCGATCGTATTATTGTTAGGCCCATCCAAAATCGCTACACCGTTGGCTAGATTCCCCAAGGGACTGACTCCATCTAGCTGAGTACCGATATAATTGCCTTGCAGCAAATTGTTAGCAGTAGCAACGCCCCAAAAACTCACACCATTGCCTTTGTTGCCGGAAATCAGGTTGCGTTGCGCTGCCGTATTTCCCCCAATGATATTGTTGGCAGCAGTGCCGATCCCTCCTATTATGCTTTGAATCGCTATACCATCGCGGTTATTGCCCAAAGCAACGGTACCTGTCTTATCCGTACCGATAAAGTTGCCCTGCACTTTGTTTGCCCGATCGATAATGTATATGCCGTTGCCACCGTTGCCTGAAATGATGTTACGATCGCTCACTGTATTTGCGAAACCAAAGATCGCCACACCTTCTGCAATATTGCCCAAGTCTTTTGTACCCGTGACATCCGTGCCGATGTAGTTGCCCCGAATCGCGTTGTTTGTACCGCCGATGGAGACACCTCTGTAATTGCCAGAAATCACATTGCGTTCCGCATCGGTAGTACCGCCGATCGTGTTATCGGAAGCACCTGGAAAGGTGACAACTCCGTCATAGGAGAGGTTGTTGGCTTTCAGAATTGCCGTACCCGCTGCATTGGTGCCGATGTAGTTGCCCGCTACGGTTGTGAACTTGGCTGCGATCGTAATTCCGTGAACGAGATTGCCCGAAATTACATTTCTTTCGGCAGGATCGTTAAGTCCGTCGCCGTTGGTGCCGATGCGATTCTGGATTCCGGCTGAAGCATCGATCTCAATACCATTCCCGCCGTTGCTGCGAACGATATTGCCAGTTAAATCGGTACCGATGTAATTGCCGTAAATCCAGTTATTGGCTGCCCCGTTCGACAGCTTGATGCCAGCCCGATTGTAGGAGGGTTCGTCGGAAAAGCGGTTAATTGCCAGTCCTCGGACGATGGAATTGCTGGCTTGAATGTCAAGTCCGATCGCCGAATTGGATGCCGCACCGTTGAGTTCAATTCGCGGCGCGCCCTGGAATCCGGGGCCGCCTTGACTCCAACCGTCGATGGTGACAGCATCTGTAATTGTCGGCAAAGCAGACTTGAGATCGATCGTTTGAGGATTGGTAAATGCGATCGGGATCTCGATCGGTTTTTGGAATGGTAAGCGCGGAATCTGGATGAAAGTGGTAATTTGGAATGCGATCGTATCTGTGCCGGGATGAGCGTTGGCATTGAGAATTGCCTGTCGCAGCGAACCAGGGCCGCTGTCATTGGTATTTGTCACCAGATAAGTCACTCCAGCATCTGACAGGAGGGAAACAGTTGCAATGTTGCTCTTTGTTGTGCCGTCGCTGACGCGATAGGTAAAGCTGTCGCCGTTGAATTTCGCATCGGGAGTGTAGGTAATAAAGTCATCGTTGGGATTGTTCGGCGTACCGTTGTTGTTCACAACTGCCGTCCCCTGAGTGGGATTCGCAACTAGACTAATTGTTAAGGGGTTGCCATCGGGGTCGATGTCGTTGGAGAGAACATCAATCTTGACTGGAGTGTTAGCAGAAGTTATCGCACTATCATTTTCTGCTACAGGGGGCTGGTTGCCGATCGAACTCTGGACGCTGATGCTGCCAAAAAAATCGCTATTATCGGTACGACTCCGCGAAGCATTCGCACTGCTGTTCCCGCTGAAGGCAGGCAAAGTATTAATTGCCGTCACCGTTGGCGCGACAGCCACCCCAGCCGCACCGGCGAGTTCAGGAGTCACGGCAAAAATCGCCCCGCCCTTTCCCTGACCGTTGGCACCGGATTTGGCATTAGAACTAGCATCGACGATGCCGCCCAACCCGCCCGTTGCCGTGTTATTGAGAAATTTGCTGTTGACTAGGGTGAGGGAACCGCTGCGAATAAAAACGGCACCCCCCAGTCCAGCACCGCCACCACCGCCACCAGCAAAATCATAGGCATCGCTGTTGCCGCCACTCTTACCGCCGTTACCGCCGAAGCTTCCTCCACTACCGGGAATACCACCCGATCCAAATTGGCTGGAACCGCCACCGCCACCGCCACCACCAAAGCCACCGTTACCGCCCGGTCCGCCAAAGTTTAAGGGACTCGTACTGGCATCACCCAAAGCGCGACTGCCGTTGCCACCACCACCGCCAAAGCCGCCATTGCCACCGAGCCCTCCACCAATACCCAATCCCGCGCCACCGCCACCCCCAAAGTCGCCACCATTGCCACCAATACCACCAAAATTGCTGGTGCTCCATCCGCCACCACCACCCCCACCG
>NZ_JADEWT010000134.1 GCF_015207505.1 Tychonema sp. LEGE 06208 | reverse complement strand
CCGTCAGTTAGACGGGGATAGCCTGCGGACTGGTGAGTGCCGACACTGCCAGAATGAAACAGGAAGTAAGGTTCAAAGTCCAGCTTTGTATAAAGCTGGGTAGCTTTGGGTAAGTCTTATGTAACGGTTTTGTAACCGATCGCCTTTCATAGCAAAACATGGCCATCAGCAAGACTGGATAAGCCGCGAGTAAAAACCAACCTGCTGCTCAACTGATTTGCTTTGTAGCGTTTTCCAGCCAAATGACTAATACCAAAGCGACTAGCATCGCGATCACGGGTTTATGTAACAGCGTAGGATCAGTAATCAGCATATCCGATTAACCGAACTATCTCAAATAAAGTTAACGGCCGCGACTACTTGATGGTTTTTTCTGTATCACAAGAATTATTTGCATGATTTGGCAACTTTAACTCTTCTTGCATTGGCATAAAAGAGTATTTACTAGAACTAATTCGCTGTGAACTATAAATGCCGGCATGACCAGAAAAAACATAGCTCATCACACAGGATATCGCAATAAATACCCCCGATTCGAGACCAAAAAGTTCAATTCCCATTAAAGTTGAGGCGATCGGTGTATTCGCCGCACCGCCAAAGACAGCAACAAATCCCATTCCTGCCAATAAAGGTGCTGGTAATGCCAAAATTAATGACAAAGCATTGCCTAATGTTGCACCAATAAAAAATAGAGGAGTCACTTCCCCTCCTTTAAAACCTGCCCCTAAAGTTAATGCAGTTAACACTATTTTTGCTGCAAAATCCCAAGGCGGTAACTGAGTGTTAAACGCATCGACAATGGTAGGAATACCCAAACCGATATATTTAGTCGATCCAATCGCCCACACACTCAGTGCGACAATCGCACCACCGATCGCAGTACGAAAAGGAGGATAGGATATTTTTGATTTAAAAAAGTGGCTTATTTTATGAGTGAGTCTGGCAAAAATCATCGCCACAATTCCGAAGATTGCACCAGCGACAATTGCAGAAATTAGCCCCATTGGAGTCATTGTGGGTACAAAGGTAGCATGGCGGTATGCTGTATGATGCAGACCCAAAGCTAAGGTAATGCGATCGCCCACAACTGCTGCAACTAAACAGGGAAAAAGAGCATCATGTTGAATATTTCCAATTGCTAAAACCTCTAAACCAAAGATAGTTCCAGCTAAGGGAGTTCCGAAAACGGAAGCAAATCCACCACTGAGAGCAGACATTAATAAAATTCGTCGATTAGCGTGTTTAAAGCGGAATATTTTAGTTAATTGGTCTGCGAGTGATGCAGCAATTTGCAGTGCTGTCCCTTCACGACCTGCAGAACCCCCAAATAAATGAGTTATATCTGTACCTAGCAGTACCATCGGAGCCATCCGCAACGGAATAATATTTTTCGGGTTATGAATCTCTTCGAGTAAAAGATTATTTCCAGCTTCTACATTTTTTCCATATCGATGATAAATCCAACCACTTAAGAATCCAGCCAGGGGCAATAAGGCAATAATCCACAGATGAGACTCTCGCCAATTTGTTGCCAACTCTAAAGATGTTAGGAGAGCAGCGGAACCTAAGCCGGAAAGAATACCAACTAGACAAGAAATGATGAACCACTTACTGATTTTGACTAAGGCAATGAATTGCTCAAATTGCTCAAACCATTTCACGAGAAAAATTCCTATTTTTGAATTAAATCTTGGTGAATATTAAAGTAGCGAAACCTCTGTTGCAAATATCACCAAATCAGGGTTGATTGTTGCGATATTTTCCCAGAATTACGGGGGAATCAAACTATTTTACTATCGTCGTTTGCGCTCCAAAACTGACTAATATCAAATCCTCTTTTCATCGGAATAGTAAATTCACTGTTAACAGTTAACATCATGTATGAGTGCAACCGGAATTGATATAACACTTGTTCGCAAAGTCTATGTCCCCGTTTTTCCATCACAATCTCTGTCACCTCATACTAGACCTCTTGTATAAATCTTCGATCGATAAATTCAAGGCTAATTAAAAGCAGATGCAACAACTATCGATGCAGATGATTTTCAAGATAGTTTATGACTTTGGTAATGCAAGTCTAATCTTGAGCGACGCGAATAATTTCCTTTGAAACGGAGGCATTAATGCTAATAAGTTGATGACGGATATCTGAAAGTAATTTTTGAGTGCGATCGCCCAGTTGTTCTACAGCTTCTTTTTCCACAATATTAATGACGTAGAACACAATTACTTCACCATCAACACGACGCGCTAGGCTTGCTGCCTCGAACAAAACTTTTGTACAAAAGGGATAAGTATCCACTGCTGCTAACAATATAGTAGGACTTACTGCTGTTAGTTTTTCATCAGGATAATTATCATTGCCACAATTGGTAGATTATCCGCCGATTTCAGCACTTCTGGACTCAGGACATCGCTAACTTGCGGCCCTAAAACTATCCCCACCAAAATCATTCCAATCAGAGGCGGAGCACCTAAGCGGCGCGCAATTTGACCCGTAAAAAAGCCCATGAATAAAATCCACAGCACACTAGCTAACATGAGATTCCTTTCTCCAGTTCCTGAGTATGGACAAAGGCTTGCTAGCTGTGAGAAGTTAGTGAGAAGTTTTCACGGCCCTACTCTCCGGCAGCAAGCCAGAAAAGTAGGAGCCATCAGCCTTTTAGTCTTTCAATTAACGCAAGGAAAGAATGACTATTTAGGCGGTTTTGGCGAGCTCCATCGCCATCGAGAGTATTGTAGCATCTTTTGTACAGAATTAGCGAAAGAATATCTTTTATTGCAGAATTGCGATCGCAACTCGCAACGTCAGCCTGTTAGCGAAGCCCTCGCAGAGGCTCGCCCTAACTCCAAAAAAAGTAAAGATGAGTAAAGCGGTGTATCATTTGTGTCCCACAGCCAGTTAAACTCATCACAGTCGCTTTTTTTAGGAATTGCAGTCTGTTTTGTCGATCGCCCGGGTTCTCACCGCACAGCCAGCGGCACAGTAAAGCACTGCGGCGATATGTCCTCCTGAGCGCACAGTCTGGCTAAGGTGTTTGTCTCGCACCTTATGGCTGAGAGTTATTGGGTTAATCTCGCATCACTCAAAACGCAGGCTGTAAAGTGCAAATATACATAATTACCCAAACACCATAATTTTGATGACAAAAGGGGACTTGTAACAAGATGGATCGATCGCAAGATCAAAACCGAATAGTTGAATATTTACGGATTAAGCCAATTAGTCACAGTCAGATTTATACTTCGCAAATTGCGGTACCTGAGACTGAGGGGAGAGAAATCCCTCGCGAACGCCGCGAAGCTCTCAGAAGAAGCCTCATCGAGCAAGGTAGCAACTTAATTCCTTTAATTGTACGTCCTACAGAAGCTTACAGCAACGAAGAAGAATATGAAGTAATCTGCGGCTCAGATTGGTGTATTGTTGCGAAAGAACTCGGCACCGAGCAAATGTGGGCTTGGGTTTTTGAAATGACGGATGAGGAGGTAGCTGCTGCTCGATCGGAAATGGAACATTTAGCTCCGCAACCGACTCAGAAAACCTCACAACTTGAGACTCTACTGCAACAATTTGAGCAGTCATTTCAAAAAAAAATCGATAGTCTAACTAAACAAATAGAACAATCTGTTAAAAAAAATGAAGATTTACTAAAAAAGCAACTAAAAGCTCTAATTCAGCCTAATTTTGAGAGTGACAGAATAGAACAAATTCAGCGTCGGCTCGAACAAGTTGAAAAAACATTTCACGAAAAGGTAGATAAATTGGCTAAAAAAAATGAACAGTCGGGGAGCGATAATTCTCCGAAATCGGCGGTAATTTCTGAGACAAATCTGGCAGGTGCGTCGATCCAGTTGGATGAACTAGAAAAGCTGCTGTCAATAAAATTAAAACGCACAGTCCAAATTATTAATCAGTTTGTTTCCGAGGCGATTGAAGATGTAGAAAGCGATCTCAAAAATCAAATCGCTACACTCCGCAGCCAACTTTCCGACGGTGCGACGCCCTCAGAAATACCGCCGCAAATACAGGGTAAAAAGCAGCCGAAGGCGCAGCGTCAGAAGCAGTCGAAGGCGCAGCAAAAACCTCAGCTACCGCAGTTGCAGTTGCAGTTGCCGTTTCCGCCCCAAGAGGAAGACTACGAGGCTCTTTCACTGAGGCGGTTAAAGGATCTCGGCAAAGACCGGAAATTGCCGGGATACGCGCGCATGAAACGACCGGAAATTCTGGCGGCTCTCAGAGAATCTGACGCGCAATCAAGGGGTAATTGCTAATATTTCAAGACTAATTGTTTGGGGTTCGATCGCGTTTTTAGACAAAAGCGCGATCGGGATTTCAGAATAGTAGAACTCTTGCAAAAATCCAAAGTCCCCCACCCCAACCCTCCCCTCCCGCGGGGAGGGAGCAAGATGATTCTTGTTTCTCCCCTTAATAAGGGGGGACTTGCGGGGGGTGAATTTGACTTTTGCAAGAGGTCTAGTCCTCGGCAGAGATATCAAAAGCTTGCTAAAATAGACAGATAACCTCTTACTCCTCACCCAGCAGCCATGTCCGCAACGGCAGAATTAGCTACTACCCAAGAAATACCAGAACAAGAGATACCGGAAAACTTTATCTTTCCGCCCGACGATTTATATAGTGATGAACATTCCGTAGAAACAGAACTGCACCTGCGACAAATAATCCTACTGCTCAACTGTCTAGAATGGCTGTGGCGAGATAGAAATGATTTCTATGCTGCGGGAAACCTCACCCTTTATTACTGTTCCAAGCAACTCAAATCGAAGGACTTCCGAGGCTCAGACTTTTTTGTGGTACTCGGAACTGAACGAAAAACTCGGAAAAGCTGGGTTGTTTGGGATGAAGAGGGAAAGTACCCGAATATTATCGTTGAAATCCTGTCGCCCAAAACAGCGAATATAGACAAAAACTTTAAAAAACAACTCTATCAAGATACTTTTCGCACTCACGATTACTTTTGGTTCGACGCAGAAACTTTAGAGTTAGCTGGGTTTCATTTACTTGACGGGGAATATGAAGCAATCGCACCTAACGAATTCGGGCATCTGCGGAGTCAGCAGCTCGATTTGAGTCTGGGAATTTGTGGGGAAAAATTGCGTTTTTTTACTGCTGAAGGAGAGCTTGTTCCTACTTTAGAAGAGGTTGCAGAAAGGGAGACTCAACGAGCCGATCGCCTGGCCGCGAAACTGCGAGAATTAAATATCGATCCCGATACAATTTAGCGCCCGGTTCCTTGCAAAAAAAACGGTTGATGGCTTGGTGTATTCGAGGTCGCCAAAATCGCACAGCCGACCAACTGGCGCGCCCGAAACCGCCTTTTTGAACAACAATAACCGCAGGAGATGACCGTGGCGGGCGATCGGTCAATCAACACTGACACACTATGTCAAGATTAATTAGCGCGATCGGCCAAAACTCATAGTTTCAGTCAAGCGTACAAATCCGACGCAGCAAGTTTCAATGAACAATCCCATCTACCCCGGCATAACTCTCAACAACCACTACCGCATCGTCCGCGAATTGGGACACGGAGGCTTCGGGCGCACCTACCTAGCTGAAGATGCCCACCGATTTAACGAACCCTGCGTTTTAAAAGAATTTGCGCCCCAAGTGCACGGAAGTTACGCCTTACAAAAATCCGAGGAACTCTTCGAGCGAGAAGCCGGAGTGCTCTACAAGCTGCAACACAATCAAATCCCGCGCTTCCGCGAACTGTTTCGAGTCAGTATTAGCGATCGAGGCTACCTATTTCTCGTCCAAGACTACGTACCGGGCCAAACCTACCGCTTCCTGCTGGATGCCCGCAAGCGTCAGGGTTTGCGGTTCATAGAAGCAGAAATCAATCAACTGCTGTTCCAGATTTTGCCAGTGCTCGAATACATTCACTCTCTGGGAGTGATTCACCGCGACATCTCCCCAGACAACCTGATTCTGCGCTTGTCTGACGGAATGCCGGTGTTGATTGACTTCGGCGGAGTCAAACAAGTCGCCGCCACCGTAGAATCTCTGTTTGCCGAAGCTAACGGCACTCCCGCCCCCGCAACTCGCATCGGCAAGCTCGGCTATGCTCCCGTCGAACAGATGCAAATGGGCATCGTCAATCCCCACAGCGACTTGTACGCTCTGGCGGCGACAGTTTTGGTGTTGCTGACGGGGAAGGAACCGCATCAGTTGCTCGACAGCCAGACGTTGAATTGGAACTGGCGAGCTGAATGTTCTCTATCTCCCAATTTGTCCCTAGTGTTGGATAAAATGCTCGCTCACGGGCCGAACCAGCGTTACTCCTCGGCTCGCGAGGTAATGCTCGCTCTCTCCGGCAATCCGCCTTTACAGCCACCGCAGCCGGCCCCAAATTTTGCGCCCGCGCCGTCGCCGGATCGATCGCCCATACCCATGCCCGCCCCAGTCCCAACACTGCCGGGAATTCCTGTGCGAGCCGCTATTAACAACCAGCAAAAAATGCCTGCTTGGCAAATGGTTTTGTTTGTGGTGGCGGTGCTTGTGGGTATGGGGGGAGTTGGCTGGTTTGCGGGCAATTATTTGTTAAACCTGCAATCAAAAGTGCAGAAAATTCCCCAAACTCGGGGCCCGAAGCAGCAGCAAGAAGATGTTTTGCGCGATCGCTTTTCAAGGCTCGGAATTGACGATCGATTCTATAGCGGTTACGTCAACCTTGTAGACGAAAATTTCTATGCCAAATACCCTGAATTGGGTGGGCGACTGCTAAAAGAAGGTGAGGACGATCGCCTGTGGCGCGAAAGGTGGCAGAAAATCGGCGACGAGTTGCTCGACAAACTCCAAAACCTCAGCAGCGACGCTAGAGCCAGGTTGGGGAGTTACGATACCGCCGATATCGATCGCTGGAAAACTGAGGTTAACAAGCTGAATTTGAGCAGTCGGGCTTTGTACGATTTGGCTGATGCGAAGTTCTTTTATTGGTTTCCGCGACAGCCGCGCGATCGCAATATCATCGGTTTGCCGATCGGACAAATTTGGCAAGCAATCACCGCCGACACCCTCGCAGCTTTGCAAGCAGGAGCAACTCTCGAAAGCGTAGAATTTGACAGCCGAGCTAACAGCAAAACCCTCACCGGTAATCTCAAACCCGGAGAAGGCAAAGCATATATTGCGCGGTTAGCTCAAAATCAAACTTTGCGAGTAAATTTGCAAGCGCCGCCAAAATCTACTCTGCTGTCAATGTATTCTCCTGGGAGAACCACCAAAGCTAGAGCTTTGCTGCAAGATGCAGAGGATCGGAGTTGGTCGGGATTGCTGGATGATGCTGGTTTTTATGAATTCGTAGTGGTTTCTCAGTCATCCGAGCCGATCGCCTACGAATTGAATCTGACAGCAAAGTAAGAGATTATAACACAATTTTCTCCAAATTATACAACTGTCGGGCAATTCCTAATCCATATCCAGTCAATCATCCTCAATTCTTGAGAATCGAGTTGCACTCCATCGCTTTCAGTCATGGAACGATCTGCGTCTATCGGTGTTTATCCGTTTAAAATCTGCGGTTAAAAGGGCGATCGAATATCGAATATTGATGCAGCTCAAGTCTTTTAATCTCAAATCCTATAACCCCCGCCCAAAAACAGACATAAGCCCCAGACACTCGTCGCTGGTCGCCCCAAACTTTATATGCAAGATGGATTTGCAAATCAATCTAAAATCTAAAACTTGTACCCTCGCGACTTGTCGGCTGGCGCAGCCGAAGCAAGCCGAAATATCTAAAATCTCAAATCGATTGATGGCTATTGACGCTTTGAGGGCGATCGGGCAATAATAAGGTAATCCTGAGCTGGTGAATTTTTAGATTCAAAAAAATAATATGGTGAGATTTGCGATCGTAGCTTTATTAACTTTGGGATTAGTATTAGTGACAGCATTTGGTTTGCGTCCCGCCAGTGCAACAGTAAGCAATCCCGAATTTTATGCTTGGAACTTTGCCTCTGTAGGCAGCAGCGAACTTGTGTGTAAAAAGACAGTTGTAGTTCCGCAAAACAAAATCGTTGCGTCATCAATGCAGGCTGTCAGCATCAATTCTGCAATTGTAGATAACAAGTTTTGTGAGAACTCCACTAAGCCATTGAATTAAGACGGTGTATCCGAGCCTATCCTGATGAGCTAGCATTAAAATTTGCTCGCGCGTGCGGACTTTAGTCCGCAGCCGGAGAGTGGACTAAAGTGAACACTACGAATCGTTGTTATGGCGATCGACCCGATATGATATGACCTGGAAGTATATAAGTAATTGCCACCATCTGCTCGCAGAAAGTGTTGGCGACATTTTTTGAGGCTCAATCTCCGCGAGCTTGTAATAATAATTTATAAAACTTGTATCGCGCCGCAGTTTTCTGACCTGACAAAACTGGACAAATATCGAACTATTCCCAATTTTGTCAGGTATTCGATTGTGATTTAAGAACAGATGCAAAATTATTAGCCATTTGGCTAATAATTTATTGGCTAATTGGCCTAATCAGTAGCTCGTTAGTTTGAGTATGCTAGAGTTAGTCAGGTTCTGATATATAGTGCCATCTGTAATCTAAGTATCATGCTCAAAATTTTGGTTATTGAGGACGACGAATTAATCCGGGAAACTCTTCTGCAACTCCTGGAATCTCAAAGCTATCGGGTGATTGTCGCCGAAAACGGTCGATTTGGGGTGCAGATGGCACTTTCAGAAATCCCCGATTTAATTTTGTGCGACGTGCAGATGCCGGAAATCGACGGTTATGACGTGTTGCGGACGTTGCGACAAAACTCTCTAGCCGCAACAATTCCATTTATTTTTCTCACGGCTCAAAGTTCCAAAACCGATTTTCGTCGGGGGATGGAATTGGGAGCCGACGATTACCTGACAAAGCCCTTTACTAAGGCTGAATTGCTCGGAGCCATTGCTTCTGGCATCTCGAAACGGCAAAGAATTACTCAACCGCTGACATTCGCGCTTCACCAAGCAGAAGCCAGACTCAAAGATTTAGTTAACGAATCTACCAATGCTTCAGTCTTCTCTCCTGAAAAGTTGGCTCTGGAATCTCTGCTGCGCCGCGCTTTGGCACAAGGTGAGTTTCAGGTATACTATCAGCCGCAGGTGGATATTGCTACCGGACAAATCATCGGTGCTGAAGCCTTGGTGCGGTGGCAAAATCCCGATCGAGGTATAATTTCTCCCGCCGAATTTATTCCCTTAGCCGAAGAAACAGGTTTAATTATTCAGATTGGCGAGTGGGTACTGCTTTCAGCTTGCGCTCAAGCCGCTAGTTGGGTGGCGGCGGGGTTTTCGCCCTTTAGGATATCAGTAAATTTGTCGGCCAGACAGTTATCCGACCCGGAACTCAAAGCGCGAATCGTGCAAATATTGGAAACTACAGGCTTGGAGCCTGCTAATTTAGAATTAGAAATGACCGAAAGCGCTTTAGTGGAAAATGCGACAGTCGCAGGCGCTACTTTAAACGAACTTAAAGCTCTAGGAATTCGGATTGCGATCGACGACTTCGGCACGGGTTATGCTACTTTAGGATATCTCAAGCTATTTGCCTTTGACAGTTTAAAGATCGATCGAATTTTCGTCCGCAATGCCAATGAAGACTCTCAAAATGCTGCTATTACTACAGCAGTAATTTTACTGGGTCACAGTTTAAACATGACAGTAATTGCTGAAGGCGTAGAAACAGAAGCAGAACTAGCCTTTTTGAAAAAGCACAACTGCGATATCATCCAGGGATATCTGTTCAGCCGCCCCGAACCCGCACCGATATTTGAAAGTATCTTAGTTGCCGACCAGCGTTTGTTCGCGCCGCCCGCGGCGGCTGCAACTGCTCACTTTATGCCCTTTGTACCCCTGTCGGAACCAGAAAAATCTAAAAACCTTTCCATGTCTAGTCTAGGAATAGTCTAAATGTTAGCAAGATTTGTGTATAATAAAACAAAATTCTGGCTTTTAGCTGCTATTTTCTGCGGAAAAGTTGACGATGCTTCATAAAAAGTTGTACTTTTTTGGGATAGGCAAATAAAAAAAGGAGATTTTCCCCAATATTCCTCTACTTCTTCCCATTATGTGGGAGCGGCACCGGTAATTGGACTATTTGAGGAATTGTGCCGTCTTGAAATTGGGAGCCTTTATCAAGTTGCAGCAGGTAAACTCATTTAAGTTCCTACTTTGGGAGCCGCAGTTTTAAAAACTGTCAACGGGAATTGGTGCAAGGCTGTCATGGAAAGAATCTTAGTAGTTGACGACGAAGCAGACTGTCAAACAGTCTTAGCAATGTACCTGGAAAGCCAAGGATACCGGGTGGAATGCGCTACTTCTGGAATTGAGGCGCTCTCGATTTTTGAAAATGCCCCTCCTGATTTGGTAATTTCCGATGTGATGATGCCGGAAATGGACGGGTTTGAGTTTTGCCGGCGCTTGCGTACTACCCGTTTGGGACAGTTAGTGCCGTTTATATTTTTATCAGGCCAAGGCGAGATTGAGTCAAAAGTTGAGGGTCACGCGATCGGCGCTGACGATTATCTGGTAAAACCTTTTCAGTCTGAAGAAATCTTGGCTAAAGTGAAGGGACAATTAGAGCGCTCTCACCGCATTCACGCCGAGATTGTCCGACTGCTGCAAACTTCTAGCGCTAGGCTGGAGCCAAAACTTGTGGCCGTATTGCCAAATCCTGCACCTTTGCCTCTCACACCAGCCGAGGAAAGAGTATTTTGGGAAGTTATCCAAGGTTATACTAACAAACAAATTAGCGATCGGCTGTTTATTAGCCCCCGGACCGTACAAGCTCATTTAGGCAGCATATTCAGCAAACTACAGTTAGAAAATCGCGCCCAGCTTGTGAAATTCGCCCTAGAAAGGGGATACAAACCACCTCAAAATTAGCTCATATACCCATTCTGATTTAAGAGAGGTAATGGGTAATTGGTAATTGGTAATCGTAATTGGTCATCGCTCGTGCTGGACAGAACTCACCTAAGAAGCTCTATAGATAGAGCCAGGGTGCGCCAGCGGGTCAAACGCTCTCGTAGCTGCTAAAATAATCGCGGCTGACGCACTCTAGGACTGAATTACTCCAAATTCCCAACACAATCAGGAAAAGTAGTTATCACACAAACCCCCGGCCCCAAATTCGTCCCCCGCAAGTTAGCACGTTCCAAATCAGCTTGCCGCGCATTATTAGCCGCGTCAATATTTGTCCCGCTCAATTGAGCTTTAGCAAGCCGAGTATTTGACAAAATAGCATTCTGCAAATTAGTATCGCGCACGTCAGCAAAAGACATATCCGCTCCGCTTAAATTCGCGCGATTCAAATTAACTCTAAAAAGCAGCGAACGCCTCAAATCCACATTCGACAAATTAGCTTGCAGCAAATTAGATTCACCCAAATTAGCATTAAAAAGTTTAGCACCGCGCAAATCAGCTCTCGTCATATTTGCCCGCCCCAAAAAAGCATTAGACAAATCCGCATTTCGCAAATTAGCACTGTCCAAGCCAACACCGTACATCTCCGCATTAACCAAATTAGCATTCGCCAAATTAGCACCACTTAAATCAGCTTCTAGCAAATTAGCTTCGTAGAGATTAGCTCCGCTTAAATCAGCACCCCTTAAATTTGCTCTGTACAAACTCGCCTTAAACAAATCAGCATTTCTTAAATCGCAGCCCTCACACTCCTTACTTTCCAGCAACCGCCGGACATGATCTGGATTTTGAGCTTTGACGGGAGCTGCCAGCAAAAACGGCGCTAAAACTGCTACAGTTGCCGTTATACTTGCCAAGATTTTAAGTTTCACAAACAAACCTCACTGCCACTTCAGATCGATCGTACTCGCAAACAGTAGAATTTCAACCCATTTCTTTCTCTCTTTTCTCCCTCTCTGCGCTCTCTGCGCTCTCTGCGGTAAAAAAAAACAGCATTCGCAGCCAATGATTTAGACCTGCTTACAGCAAGGCGGGCCAAGCCCGCCCTACTTAACTCAATCAAGCCTCATCTAAAGCTGCAACACCAGGCAATTCCTTACCTTCTAGCAGTTCCAAACTAGCACCGCCACCAGTAGAAATGTGGCTCATTTCAGACCCCAAATTCAACTGTTCCACAGCCGCTACCGAATCACCGCCACCGATAATTGTGGTAGTGCCGGTTTTAGTAATTCCCGCCAAAGAATGGGCAATTCCTTCAGTTCCAGCAGCAAACTTCTCCATCTCAAATACGCCCATCGGCCCGTTCCAGATTACTGTTTTGCAATCGGCCAAAGCATCTTGGAAGGTTTTCACAGAATCCGGGCCGATATCCAAACCCATCCAACCATCGGGAATGTTCTCAACAGAGACAGTTTGAGTGTTAGCGTCAGCAGCAAACTTGTCAGCAACTACCACATCAGTAGGTAACAGAAAAGTAACTCCCCGTTCCTTCGCCTTAGCTTCCAAAGACTTCGCCAATTCCAGCTTGTCATCTTCCACCAAAGACTTACCAACGCTCAAACCGCGAGCCTTGTAGAACGTGAACACCATGCCGCCTCCCAGCAGCAATTTGTCGCACTTTTCGAGCAGTTTTTCAATGACTCCAATCTTGCTGGAAACCTTGGAACCACCGATAATAGCAGCTAAGGGACGCTGAGGATTGTCGATCGCACTACCGAGATACTGCAATTCCTTCTCCATCAAAAACCCAGCCACAGAAGGACTCAGATACTTAGTAACGCCCTCAGTAGAAGCGTGAGCCCGGTGAGCCGTACCAAAAGCATCATTGACATACAAATCGGCCACAGAAGCTAACTTCTTGGCAAATTCCGGGTCATTTGCTTCTTCTTCGGGATAGAAGCGGACATTTTCCAGCAAAACCACATCGCCATCAGCCATCGCCGCCACTGTAGCAGCCACTTCATCGCCGATGCAGTCGTCAGTCTTTTTGACCTCTTTCCCCAGCAATTCCGACAGCCGCTTAGCAACCGGAGTCAAGCGCAACTTCTCCGTCACACCCTTGGGACGCCCGAAGTGACTGCACAAAATGACCTTAGCGCCCTTGGATGCTAAATCCTGAATAGTCGGCAGAGCAGCCCGGATGCGAGTATCATCAGTGATATTGCCGTTGTCGAGCGGCACGTTAAAGTCCGCCCGCACCAATACCCGTTTGCCCGATAAGTCTGATGCTGATAAATTTGCTACAGTTTTTTTTGTCACAGGATTAACCTCCTAGATATTTGTGTTTTTGTCTAATTCCGTTGAAATGGTGGCACTCGTCACTTGCACTTGGGGCCTCGGACGCATTCAACCGCGCCCGCACACAAAACGGAAGATGAAACAAACGGCACTGATTTGGCTCAACGTAAACATTTTATCGGAGTCCGTGTCCGGGAAATGCGAACTATGTTCAAGACCGTCTTATTTCCTGTAGATCAAAGCCGAGAAGCCCGCGAAGCTGCCGAAAAGGTTGTCAATATCGTGAAAACCTACGCTTCTCGTTTAGTTATTCTGTCGGTAGTCGAGCCCCCAGCCGAGGAGGGCGACGCGCCGCCAGAGGTGATGGGTTCGCCCGAAGCAGTGGCCAAACTGCTTTCGGAAGCCCAGTCGATGTTTTCCCAGCAGGGAATTGAAGCTGAAATCATTGAACGAGAAGGCAAACCGGCTTTCACGATTTGTGATGTGGCTGACGAAATTGGCGCTGATTTGATTGTGATGGGCTGTCGCGGGATGGGTTTAACCGATGATGGGGCGTCTGACAGCGTTACCAATCGGGTGATCAATCTGTCTCCTTGTGCAGTTTTGATTGTGCCTTAGTCATTAGTCATTAGTTGTTAGTCATTAGTCATTAGTTGTTAGTCAGGTGTGATGTCATGTCCGACTAAATAAACGTAGATTCTTTAGGGGCGGGTTCATCCGTATCTATTATGTAAATCCAAGGTATTTGTAAACCCGCCCTGACTGATGACTGATGACTGATGACTGATGACTGATGACTGATGACTAATGACTAATGACTAATAACTAATAACTAATAACTAATGAAAATTCACTGGTATCCCGGTCACATTGCCAAAGCTGAACGGGCATTAAAAGAACAGCTAAAGCGAGTAGATGTGGTGCTCGAAGTCCGAGATGCCCGCATTCCATTGGCGACTTACCACCCCCAAATGCCTAGCTGGGTGGGCGGTAAGGCGCGAGTATTGGTGGTCAACCGCATGGATATGATTACGCCTCGAACCCGCGAGGCGTGGGAAACATGGTTTGAGTCCCAGGGAGAAACCGCCTATTTTACCAATGCCGAGCACGGCCAAGGAGTACACGATGTTTCCGATGCTGTCCAGGAGGCTGGGGTGCAGCTAAATAAACGCAGGTTCGATCGAGGTATGCTGCCCCGTCCAGTTCGGGCGGTGGTAATGGGCTTTCCAAATGTCGGAAAATCTGCTTTAATCAACCGGCTGTTAGGACAGAGAGTAGTGGACAGTGCCCGCAGAGCTGGAATAACTAAATCGCTCAGATGGATTCGCATTTCTGACGAAATTGAGTTATTAGATGCCCCCGGAATCATCCCCACCCGGATTAACAATCAAGAAAATGCCATAAAATTAGCTATTTGCGAAGATATTGGCGAAGCTGCTTACGACAATCAAGTAGTAGCGGCGGCTATGGTAGATTTGATCCTAAAACTTGAGGCGGATGATGACACTTTAGTATCAGTATCTGGTTTCAAATCCCGGTATAAAGTAGATTTAGGATCTAGTAACGGTGAAGATTATTTGCACGAGGTAGCAAAAGACAGATATAAAGGAGATGTCGAACGAACGGCGCGACAAATGTTGAATGATTTTAGAACTGGTGTGTTGGGTAAGCTTAGTTTGGAATTGCCGCTGGATTAATCAGACTCGTGCTGTACCACTAATCAGGAATGGCATTAAATAGAGATTTGGTGACTCTGAGGATTTGAACTTCGTCTCCTATTCGTACTATTTTTCCGGCGGCTTCCCGTGGTACTCGCGTGTTAACTATCAGTCTGCTCAAGTGATTTAAACCCCCATCTTTTGCCAAGTCAGGCATAATTTCCTTGTACTTGGCTATTAGTAAATTTTTCAAATTTGGATAAGTTTCTGTCGTAGCAGAATTTCGCGTTGATAGGAGACAGGGCTGACGGGGTTTAATGCCTTCAAATATTACTGTCCCTATTTTAAACCTAACAATTTCGTCTGCTTCTGGAAAAAGTTGGTCTTCCCAAAAAGCCGGGACATCTCCTATTTCAATATTAGCTCGCAAGCGATGTCGCATCTCGTTAACGCAAACTCTCGGAAACCAAGATGCAGCTTCGGCAATGGTTTGGGTACTGACAATAGTTGGTCCCGGTGCTGCGGTATTGTCGGGAAACCCTGTCAGCAAGTTTTCAATTAATTGAACGGAGAAACCGAAGTAGCTACTCAACCAATATTCTATTTCGGGGCGTTCTCTATCTACATGAAAAAAAATTTCTTGTTCGGTGTCTTTAATTTTTAGGCCGGCAACTCTTTTTTTGATGTCAAATGAAAAGTGCAGAAAATGGATTCCGCTGTTGTGCTTAGTGTTAATAAATTCTCCGGCTGCGTCGCAGATTGCAAAAGAGCGATCGCCTTCTAGAGCTCCGCTAGCAAGAATAGTAGCTTGACTGACTGCTATGCCGTCCAGAGACTTGACTGGATAGATATGAATGCTGGCAACGTAAGACATTTGGATTTATTTATAAATAATTGTCTTTTTAGATACACTATAGCATCCTCTGCCGGCAGAACGATGACGGCTGTTGACTTTTTGAAATAAAATTGGGCAATTTTTTTGAAGTGTAATGTTTGCCCTAGCTATTTGTAAAGAATAATTAAATAATTTAGGTCGCTATTGCCGATCTTGTGGTAACTCTTATGCTATAAAATATAGGACTTAGGCACGGGCGACCCGAAACCGGGTTTTTAACTAAAATATTTGTTTAAAAATTTCTTGGGAGAGTTTAAAAAGTCGGTTTTTTTGTTGGGGTGCGTCCATGACTAAAGTACAAAAAATTGAACTGAGTTGCAAGTAATGACTGAAAGCGAAAAAACAGGCAGGATTTCGCGAAGAAATTTAATGTTGAGGGCTGGTGCAGGGATGCTGGCGGCAAGCATTGCACCTGCGTTTTTACAAGCCCAAGCTGCAAATGCTGCAGAGATTATTTCTGAGATTACTCCCGACGGTGCTCTCAAGAAATTGATGCAGGGGAATCAACGCTACATTGAACAAAAACGGACATTTCCCGACCAAGCCCGATCGCGAATTGTCGAAGTAGCGCAGGGTCAACATCCGTTTGCAACCATCCTTGCTTGTTCTGATTCGCGGGTTGCTCCCGAAATTATTTTCGACCAAGGATTGGGTGATTTATTTGATATCCGAGTAGCTGGAAATTTTCTCGACGATGGGGTTTTGGGAAACATGGAATATGCGGTAGTAGAATTAGGGGTTCCGCTATTAGTAATTTTGGGTCACGAACGCTGCGGTGCGGTTAAAGCTGCTTTAGATGGGAAGGCTGTGCCGGGTCACATTGGGACTTTGGTGGCGGCGATTAAACCGGCAGTTGATAGCACAAAAGGTGACAAAGGCGATGCGTGGGATAATGCAGTCAGAGCTAATGTGAAAATGAATGTGCAGAAGTTAAGTTCTTCGTCGCCTATTTTGGCTGAAGCTGTGAAAGCGGGCAAGCTGAAAGTTGTTGGGGGGCGCTACGATTTGGATAGTGGCAAAGTGGAGATAATTGCTTGATTTTGCTGGTAAGTCATTAGTCATTAGTCATTAGTCATTAGTCATTAGTCATTAGTCATTAGTCATTAGTCATTAGTCATTAGTCATTAGTCATTAGTCATTAGTCATTAGTCATTAGTCATTAGTCATTAGTCATTA
>NZ_JADEWT010000133.1 GCF_015207505.1 Tychonema sp. LEGE 06208 | reverse complement strand
CCATCTCCCCGTCTCCCCATCTCCCCCTCAATCACCATGCACAATTGGGATGCACAACAGCTTAAAGAGCGATCGATACCCAGTACATACCCCAACCGACAATAATTCTACCCTCTGCCAGATGCCGAATACATTCTACACAAGAGCCTTGTGGAAGCTGGAGCAGTCTCAAGCAAGCCACCATCAAGAATCTTAAACCAAATCCTCCCAGAACCTCCAGACCCCAAAAATAACTGCTAACATACGTGTTGTACAGTTAATCAACAAGCTCCGCAAGGGGTCTACCCGCGTACCGCAAATGGCAAAAAAAGAAGCTTCTACAAAAACTGCTGAAAACTCAGAAAAGCAAAAAGCCTTAACTTCCGTATTGTCCCAAATCGAGCGCAGCTTTGGCAAAGGAGCGATCGTCCGATTGGGAGACTCCACTCGCATGAAGGTAGAAACCATCCCCACCGGAGCCCTGACACTGGACATCGCTTTGGGTGGCGGTTTACCCAAAGGCCGAGTCATTGAAATTTACGGCCCGGAAAGTTCCGGTAAAACTACTTTAGCGCTCCACGCGATCGCCGAAGTCCAAAAATCCGGCGGTATCGCAGCCTTCGTCGATGCCGAACACGCCCTCGATCCCACCTACGCCTCAGCATTAGGTGTCGATATTGAAAATCTCCTAGTTTCCCAGCCAGATACCGGCGAAATGGCCCTGGAAATCGTCGATCAACTCGTGCGATCCGTCGCCGTCGATATCGTAGTCATTGACTCCGTAGCCGCCCTCGTGCCCCGCGCCGAAATCGAAGGCGACATGGGCGACTCCCACATGGGTTTGCAAGCGCGTTTGATGAGTCAAGCGCTTCGCAAAATCACCGGCAACATCGGCAAATCAGGCTGTACCGTCATTTTCCTCAACCAATTGCGGCAGAAAATCGGCATAACCTACGGCAACCCCGAAACAACCACTGGCGGTAACGCACTCAAATTCTACGCCAGCGTCCGGCTTGACATTCGCCGCATTCAAAGCTTGAAAAAAGGTACAGAAGAATACGGCAATCGCACGAAAGTTAAAGTTGCTAAAAATAAAGTTGCTCCGCCTTTCCGCATTGCCGAATTTGACATTGTATTTGGCAAAGGAATTTCTACTTTAGGCTGTCTGACTGACTTGGCAGACGAAATGGGAGTAATTACTAAAAAAGGTTCTTGGTACAGTTACAACGGAGACAACATTGCTCAAGGACGCGACAACGTGATTCGGCGCATGGAAGAAAATACCGAATTTAAAGATGAGATCCAGCGGCTAGTGCGGGAACGACTTGATACTGGGGCTGTAGTTTCTGCTAATTCTGTCGCTCCTGTCGAGCCGGATATTGATGACGAGGATATCGATGACGATGAGGATGTACAAGATTTAGAAGAAGTCTAAATTTTGTAGTCAGTAGTCAGTAGTCAGTAGTCAGTAGTCATTAGTCAGTAGTCATTAGTCATTAGCAATAGTAGGTTGGGTTTCTGTATTGAAACCCAACCTACTTATTGTATTATTGCTGCGATGGGTTATATATAGCAGTTCTCAACCCTTACTCAGGTAAAGAAACAGGCTGCAAATATTGAGAATTAGCGCGCACGTAACAGCCCTGTCTTGTCAGCAACCAGGGTTCACCGTTGGCAATCGCGATCGCATTTGCTCCCCTGAGTTCAGCAGAAATTGTATCTCGATTCGCGCGGTAAACTCGTTTAATTGCTCCGTTTGGTGTCTGGCGACAGTTGAGTTCTCCATCCCGCGACGTGACTCGCCAAGCTGGCCAAGTTACAGAACCAGAAGTTTCGCTCAACCAAGTATTAGCATTGCTAGCAGTATAGTCGCCGCTGGCATTTGAACGCGGTAAAAGCTCGACCAAATTTACTTTAAATGTCTGGCCAACAGAAGTACAATTTTGTCCTCCTTTCACCTTCCAAGTAACTTCTGCTCCCAACTGGCCGCTCCTTCCAACTTGACGGCGGACAATGGCTATATCTCCAGAACAAATAATCTTTCTGCCGGGCCCAGTCGAACTGTCTTTAAAAGTTCCGTTGTAATAGTAAGATCCTGCTGCTCCTTCGGAACGGGTAATTTGAATATTGCCAAAAAAATCGCGATGACCTACTTTTGTAAAATAAAAACCGTTAGGATTGTTTACTTTTTCTGACAAATTTAAAGTAGTTTTTCTGGTGGTGGGATTAATATAAGTTGTAGCGCTAGCAGCACCGCACCACATTAATGCCAAAACTCCGGCTGAAAACCAAAGATTAACTCGTTTCATGGCAATACATTTTATGAACTTCTACTTTATTTATAGCTAGCAGGCGCATACTTCACCAGTCCCTCGATCGAGTGTCACTCATTTGAGCGACAGCGCACTCGTATTACCGCGCGCGTCGCGGGTTGAGGCTAAACTTCACCCTACTTCACCTCTGTGCAACTCTCTTCACTTCCCAGCACCCGCATCCATCGGTTTGTACCCTTCAACTTCTGACTCATTGCAGGTGCAAATACTTAGCAGCAGAATAAAGACATATAGCCTTTCTGTGCTCTGGTATGAGGTACCATCCGGGATCGGCCAAACCGGCCAAACCGGGCATACCTCATCACACTTGAGAACCGCTATATACGTAAGTAGCGGTAACTAACACTAGCCAGATTTTGACAACTGGCAAATTTCAAATCTCAGGCTAGTTGTAAAGAAATATAAAAGGTACGGAAAGTTAATTGCTGTGACTTAATGTACGATTTCTCAACTGAAATGCCAAAAAAATCCTATTGCTTCATCGCAAAAATGAACGGGATCGAGACGAATTTATTTTGCCATAAACTTAAATCCTTGTAGGAGGGAGAATCAATCATGGCTGACGGTCAATTAGACGTTATATTAAAGATGGCTCAAACAATTAATCCTCAAATTGAGAGCGATCGACATTTTGAAATAGATTTGGACAAGTTGCGGCAACTGCCGGCAGGAACGTTAGGCCACTCAGTGGCGCGATTTCTTGACGAACAAGGGTTTGAGCCGATCGCCTCGGGAGACTGGATTCAGCGCAACCACGATGTTTGGCACGTTTTGACTAATCTTTCGCCTTCAACAGAAGATGAATTTGTACTGCAAGCGTTTACTCGCGCTCAAGTATTTCGCCCTTCCTGTGCAATTTTAGTGTTAATTGGACTGATCAGTGGCAAATGCGCGATCGGACAAATTATCAAAGGCTTAAAACATGGAAAATTAGCCGCGAAGCTAATTGATTGGAACCCTGAATCGGATTGGGAAACTCCCTTATCTGAAGTCAGAGAAAAACTGGGGATTCTACCATTAATTGATTAGATTTTTAACTCGTTACTGCACTGCAAAACTATGCAAAGCACAATTAAAAAACCGGAAATTAGCCTGAGTCCGCGAGAAAGGGCGATCGCCCAATTAGTAGCCCAAGGCCAGCCAAACAAATGTATCGCCAAAAATTTAAATATCAGTCACTGGACGGTTGCTACTTACGTGAGGCGGATTTTTATGAAACTCGGTGTTTGTTCCAGAGCAGCAATGATTGCACTGTTGATTCAAGAAAATTTGCTTTGGGACTCTTAAATAGTAGGGTGCGTCATATCAAATCCTATCTTCATCGGAATAGTAAATTCACTGTTGACTGTTGACTGTTGACTGTTGACTGTTAACCGTTAACAGTTAACAGTTAACATCATGTATGAGTGCAACCGGAATTGATATGACGCACCCTACACGCACTTTAATCCTCAGAAAAATCAGAGGACTCGCATTCCGAGCGATCGCTCTCAAACCACCTAGGCCAAAGCCAAAGGACGAGAAGAATTTCTTAAAAAATTCAGCAATTCTCGATTCACCGTTTGCGGCGCTTCCTGCTGAACCCAGTGACCGCAATTAGGGATTAATTTCAACTTAAACGGAGCTGTAATTAACCGATCTAAACCTTCTACAAGTGTGTGGCTCAAAAACGCATCTTCTTCTCCCCAAAGCACCAAAGTAGGCACTGTGACCGGTTCTAATTTCTGCCCCCAATGCCAAAGCCGCTGCGGGTGAAACATTTGCTGGTAATAATTCATCGCCGCAGCTAACACTCCCGGCTTTTCTAAAGCAGTCTGATAAATCTTAGTTTCCTCAGCGCTAAAAGCTCCTTTGCGAATAGCTTGACCCTGAAAAATATTTTGCACAAAATCTTTCAAATTTTGCCGGATCAACCATTCGGGGATGCCGGGAACTTGGAAAGCCAAAATGTGCCAACTGCGCCGGAGTTGGTCTAAATTGCTTGCCATTTCCTGCACTAATCGCTGCGGGTGCGGAGCGTTTAAAATTGCTAAGCGGTTGAGTTTTTCGGGGAATTTTTGAGCTAAATGCCACGCTATTGCACCGCCGCAATCGTGACCGACAATGTGAGCTTTTTTATAGCCGAGGCGATCGATCAAACCGCGAATATCAGCACTCAGCGTATCCAAATCATAACCGCTTTCCGGCTTGTCGGAATCGTTGTAGCCCCGCAAATCCGGCACCACAACCTTGAAATGACGAGCTAAGGCAGGAATTTGATGTCGCCAAGAGTACCAAAACTCTGGAAACCCGTGCAGGAGCACAACGAGCTCGCCTTCTCCTTGGGAAACGCAGTGCAAGCGGATATTGTTGGTTTCGACAAAGATGTGTTGCTGTTCGGAATCTAAAGACTGCATAAATTAAAAGTTAGACTTATGTTTCGGGAAGTACGGAACCCGCCGACTGCTAGCAGGTGAGTACAAATAAACATTAGATGTGTCGGGCGGGTTTTGCCTCGATTTTCTCGCTTGTATCTCGTGATTCTTAACTCGCGCCCGCCCTACAAGGTACTATTGTTTTTTTGCCATTACTTACTTAGTCGGCTGAAACGACCGAATGGTTTTAATGTTTCTGCTTTTATTCTAGCTGCTTTTCGATCCCCGCTGCTGGAATCTAATTAAACTTAAAACTTGTAGCGTTTTGGAGTGTCTGGTTTTTTAGGTGTAACTACTTATTTCAAATTGAGCGATTGAAATTTGTAGTTTTAACAGCGGCGGAGGCGATTCAATAATAGCACAATTTCGTCAGTTGCCGATCGCAATTTTGAAGGTGGCAGGTCAGATTGATTGACGATGATGCTAAACACCAGCGGCTCGTAACTTGGAACTTCGATATATCCCGACAGCGCCGAAACTCCGCTCAAAGTTCCAGTTTTTGCTTGCAAATTGACGCGGCTTGATGTATAATTAAATCTATTTTTTAAAGTGCCGTTCTCGCCTGCGATCGGCAACGAGGCGCGGTAGACAGACGCAGCGGGTGAATTAGCCATCAATCTCAAAGTTTGCACCAAGGCTTCGGGACTAATTAAATTGTGTCGGGAAAGTCCCGAACCGTCGGCTAATATGTAGCTGTTGGGATTTACACCTAATTGAGTTAAAGCTGTTTTTAACTCCTTCAAACCAGTTTCATTAGTATCTTCTTGTGGTAGAGACATCTTGACTGTGAATTTTCCCAACAATCTCAATAAAACCTCTGCATAAAGATTGTTACTTTCCCGATTAGTTTCCTTCACCAATTCGGCCAGCGGCGGCGATTCAACGGCTGCTAATTCTTGGTTCAAATTGCTAGCAACAGAGGTAACTAAAGCCTGTTTAACCGGAATTCCCTCCGCCGTCAAGACTTGTTGAAAATTTTGTAAAAAATTATTAGCGGGATTGACAACTGCAACATAACTTGATTCAGATTCTGCACCAACTTTCAACTGTCCGCTAACTCGAATTGCGGGGCGATCGAACTCTCTGCCAACTTCAATAAACTCAGATTCGTTGGGTGCGACTGTGACTGAATTGTTCTGAATTTGCCACTGATTGGCTAACTTTGGTTCGGCAAAAGTAACTTTTAGAGGTTGTCCGAGATTCTGCGGAGACAAAACAAGCTCGATCGCGTTTTGATTGAAAATTAAACTGTTAACGGGCGCGCCATAGCCAGCTTGCGCGTCTTCCCATTCCCAATTGCGATTGACTGCACTGCCTTGAAAATAACTGTCATCGCCAATCAACTCGTTTACTTGACTAATTCCCCGCCGTTTCAACTGCTGCGCCAAGGATTTCAACTGAGGCTCAGCAATGCTCGGATCGCCCCTACCGGCAACGTACAAACTCCCATTTTCGCCGCTGTAAACCGATGTCTTAATCCGAAAATCTGCACCGAGTTTCTGCAAAGCAGCGGCTGTGGTTAGCAGTTTGACATTTGATGCTGGAATGAAATATTTGGTTGCGTCGCGGCTGTAGAGAGTAGCGGTAGAAGATAGGGGTTGAATCAAAATGCCCCAGCGCGATCGGCTAAATTCGGGACGGTTGGCGATCGCATCTACTTTCGCCCCCAATTCCCCAGGACAAATATCTCCAGCAACCGCAGGCGTTTGAGCGACTACCGCCGACGTGCTCCCCAACAATAGCACCAACAAACTAACAGCAATTCCTTTGATTTTCACAGCGCAATTTCCATAACAATAACTATTCAAATTAGCCCTTGTAGGGACACGGCAATGCCGTGTCCCTACGGGGAGCGCTCGGTGTACTTCATAAACTTGCAATCTGCTGTAATAACTATTAAAATTAGATGCGCGAGAGCTGGGAATTGGCACTTCCATCAATTCAATTTTAATAATAATAACGCATATGAATTCTCGGATTGAACAGCGCTTCTACAGGTTTTCCGCCTTTGAGATGCTCTTCCACGATCGACTGTACATCACTCGGTTTAACTCGACAATACCAAGTTTCGTCTGGGGTGACTCGCACAGTTGGGCCCGTGTTGCACTGTCCCTGACAGCTACAGGCTTTAACTGTCACTCCTGCAACTGGTTGGGCTTCAAAGGCAGCGAGCACTTCTGCTGAACCACTTTTGAGGCAGGATTGATACTGACAAATTAATACACAGCGCTCTTCTGGTTGGGATTCTGGTGCTGGGGCTGGAGATTCTGGCATCGGTAAGGATTTATCGGCTCTTTAAGATATCTTAACAATCTTGTGGGGTCGATCGCCCGCGTGCTTCTAGACAAACTGCAGAATTCGTGAGGGCGATCGAAAAAAAGCTTTCAAATTCTGGCATTCAAACTTTTTGGGTGCTGCTAGTTGGTAACAAATCTCTTCGGCTTCGCTGCCTTTCTTGGGCCTGTGTCACGGTTTCCCTATATGATCGGATTTAGAGCAAAAAGTCAATCAACCGCCAATCATGCCCAAAACAGTAGCCGATGTGATGAGCCGCGAGCCGATTTTAGCGCGTCCCGAAATGCCTTTGAACGAAGCGATTAAAATCTTAGCCGATCGACGTATTAGCGGTCTTCCCGTCGTAGATGAGAATGACTTGTTGGTAGGAGTCATCTCCGAAACCGACTTGATGTGGCGGGAAACCGGCGTAACTCCGCCCGCTTACATCATGGTACTCGACAGCGTGATCTATCTAGAAAATCCCTCGCGTTACGAGCGAGAACTGCACAAGGCTTTAGGACAAACAGTAGGAGAAGCGATGAGTAAAGATCCAGTTACCATCAAGCCCGACGAATCTGTCGCAGAAGCTGCAAAACTCATGCACGATCGCAGTATTCACCGATTGCCGGTAGTTGATACAGAAGGCAAAGTAATCGGCATCCTCACTAGGGGAGATATTATCCGGTCGATGGCTGCCGAATCTTAATTAATTGTTTTCCTTGAAGGATTGTATCAAAAAATAAGTCGATCTTTCCTTCAATCTCCTTCGCTTTTGGCAATTACCTTTTTCCCAATTACCTTCTTCCCAATTACCTTTTTCCCAATTTAAAAATTCCATGAGTATTACCCCTGAGTCTGTCGAACAATTGTTGAATTCCGAGGATTTTGGCGAAAGGCTGCGAGGTGTCAACCAACTGCGAGAATTAGAACCTGCGATCGCCTATAAGTTGATTCAAATTGCGATCGGCGACAAAAACGTCCGCGTTAGATACGCTGGTGTCAGCCAAATGTCAACCCTCGGCACGCAGAATCTGCCGAACGCTTTAGAGGTACTGCTTAACAGCTTGCACAACGACCCCGAACCCGACGTGCAAGCAGCAGCAGCCGATGCTTTGGGCGCTTTGAAATTAACCTCTGCTTTAGAAGATTTGGAGCAAGTTTATAGCAGTACATCTGAATGGCTGGTGCAACTGAGTATCGTCGCAGCTTTGGGAGAAATGGGAGATCCCAAAGCATTTCCCATGTTAGAAAATGCCATAGCTTCTGAAAACGAATTGATCCAAACTATAGCCATCAGTGCATTAGGAGAATTGGGAGATAAACGCGCGGTGCCGCTGTTGCTTCCTTGCGCTTCTAATGAAGATTGGCAAATTCGTTACAGAGTCGCTCAAGCTTTGGGGCGGTTGGGCGGCACCGAAGCTGCAGCAGCTTTGGAAATTCTCGCCAAAGATGAGGTTGAGCAAGTTGCTCAGGAGGCTAAAATCGGACAGGAGAATAGTTTGAAATTGTGAGTTTTGAGTTGGGGATTTTGAATTATATCAATTCCGGTTGCACTGTCAGGTGATTGTTGACTGTTGACTGTTGACTGTTGACTGTTGACTGTTGACTGTTAACTGTTGACTGTTGACTGGTGGAAAAACTGAATGGTTGAGTGTTAACTGTTGACAAGATTTTATTATTCCGATGCAACCGGAAACGATATTAATATAGCGGTTCTCACAAAAGTGAGGTATGCCCTATGCCCTATTCCCTATCCCGGATAGTACCTCCTATGAGAGCTTGAAAGGCTATACCAATTTCATAAAGTAGCGCTAGATATTAGCCCCCCAATCCCCCAAAGCATCGGGGGGGGGCTAAGACTTCATCAGCATATCTTGAGAAAAATGGTATAATTTACAATTTTTTGTGATGATTCTAGTAAAAACTTAGCAAGGGCGATCGCACTTGTTGTCTCAAAAATCCGGTTTTTTTTGAAATGTTTCGTAACCGGATGCAAAACTTCTAGAAACCGGGTTTCTCCCGCGCGCGATTCACACGCCGAACTCAGAAACCCGGTTTTTTTTGAAATGTTTCGTAACCGGATGCAAAACTCCCAGAAACCGGGTTTTTCGCCCCCGATTCGCCGCCCCTGCAACTTTCGCTACCTGTTAGTCTCAAATCCTACCATTTGTATTGATGCAAAGGGCGATCGGACTAATTATCAACAAAACTCCAGCCAAACTCTTGACATTTGCACTTTCACAACAGCTATAATCAAAATACATACAACAGCAGCGGCAGAGATTAACACAATGCTTGAATTGTAGGCCGCCAACTAATAATCGGGAAACTATCATTAAGACGGTAAGCCATCTACCAACACTCACCAAGTCTTAAAATTTTTAATCATCCCATGAGCGAACAACAAAATTCCGGTTCTCAGTCTGCAGACATTGTAACAGGAGAGCGATCGGTCTCTCAAATTTCCCAACCCACAACTAATCAAGACTTTATTTATAAAGTTTTAGAACTTACTAACATCGAACGCAGCAAATTAGGTTTTTCCCCCCTAACTTTAAATACTCAGTTACTGAGTGCGGCGCAAACTCACAGCCAAAACATGGCACTGCAAGACTTCTTTTCCCATACTGGCAAAGATGGTTCGTCATTCACCAGTCGCATTACTACAACGGGCTATAAATTTGCGGATGGAGCTGCAGCGGAAAATATTGGTGTAGGATATTCTACACCTGAACAAGTCGTTGAAGGGTGGATGAACAGCAGCGGCCACCGGACGAACATTCTTAACCCGAATCTCAAAGAAATAGGAATTGGTTACTATTTCTTAGCAAACGATACTGGTAGCGTCAATTTTAATCATTATTGGACGCAAGTTTTTGCTACTTCGCTTGACGGTAGTGTCAATCCCGCACCAACTCCGACACCAACTCCGACACCAACTCCGACACCAACTCCGACACCAACTCCCAACACATTAGTAGTAATTAATTCGCCAATACCGAATGCTACAGGGGAGGGTCGCCCGACAGCAGGGCCAAAGAATACAGCCAGCGACGGGAATTATTTCTTATCAGATAATGCCGATACTCAAATACCGGCAAATGCTGCGGGATTGCCAATTTTTGCTCTTTCTGGTAAAGATACTCTCACTGGTGGAGAGGGTGTTGATAACATTAATGGAATGCAAGGTGCTGATACAATTAACGGCGCTGGCGGCAATGATAGTTTATGGGGTGGCAAAGATTCGGATTCAATTGATGGCGGTGCTGGGAATGATTTTATCAGCGGTAATAACGATAACGATCGACTGATCGGATCTGACGGCAATGATACTATTCGCGGTGGGAAAGAAGATGATATCTTGATTGGCGGTAACGGATCTGATTTGTTGGCGGGCGATCGCGGGCAAGATGTTCTGACGGGGGGTGCTGGTAATGATACGTTTGTATTGGCAGGAGGTTTGTCGGCTTCGGCTAGTTTAATTGGTGCCGATGCGATCGTCGATTTTGCGATCGGAGATAAGATTGGTTTGACTGACGGTATCGGATTTGCCAACTTGACTTTTGAAGCTGTGAGTTTGCAGTTGGATGGCGGCGCAAGCGTCGCTTCTACGGCGATTAAGTCTGGTAGCAATTATTTGGGTATCGTGCAGGGTGTAAGTCAAAGTCAACTTACAGCAAGCGTTTTTGTCAGCGAGTAATTCAAAACTTACGCAGGGTTGTCCAGAAACCGGGTTTTTATGACAATATTGGTTGTGATTCGCAGATTTGGGCAAAAACCCGGTTTCTTTGAGGAGGCGCGAATGGCCGAGAAACCGGGTTTTTTCGACAATTGTTGGTTGTGATGGGTAGATGCGGGCAAAAACCCGGTTTCTTTGTCTAAGTGCATAAATCCTGTGAACTTTTGGTGTAAGTTAACTGGACAAATCCGCCTCCTAAATGCCGCATCTTTACTAATTGCGATCGAGCTAACTGCTGACAGTATCATCACCAAAATTATCGAGAAATTTTTGCAGCGAATCGCGTCTATTGCGAGTCCAATCGTTATTAGGAGCAATGGCTAAAGAGCGATTAAACATTTCCAATGCTTCTTGCCAATTCTTGAGTGCTTCCTGTTGCTCAGATAATTTTGCTTGCAAATCACCCAGACCTCGCAGCGCAATCCCTTTGTTGTTGAGAACACCGATATCATCCGGTGCAATAAGAAAAACAGAATTCAAGGCAGCGATCGCCTCAAAGTAAGACTGTTTTGCAGCCTCAAATTCACTTAGCTTTGCTTGCCAATCACCCAGACTTAACAGCGCCTTCCCTTTGTTGTTGAGAGCACAGATATCATCCGGTGCAATAAGTAAAGCAGAATTACAGGCAGCGATCGCCTGAAAGTAAGACTGTTTTGCAGCCTCAAATTCACTTAGCTGTGCTTGTAATTCACCCAGACCTCGCAGCGCATTCCCTTTGTTATTGAGAACACAGATAGCATCCGGTGCAATCAGTAAAGCAGAATTCAAGGCAGCGATCGCATCAAAGTAAGACTGTTTTGCAGCCTCAAATGCACTTAGCCGTGCTTGCAAATCACCCAAACGTCGCAGCGCATTCCCTTTGTTGTTGAGAGCATTGATATAATCCGGTGCAATAAGTAAAGCAGAATTATAGGCTGCGATTGCCTCTGAGTAAGACTGTTTTGCCGCCTCAAATTCACTTAGCTGTGCCTGTAAATTACCCAGACATTTCAGCGCAATCCCTTTGTTCTTGAAAACCTCGATATCATCTGGTACAATAAGTAAAGCAGAATTATAGGCAGCGATCGCCTCAAAGTAAGACTGTTTTGCCGCCTCAAATTCACTTAGCTTTGCTTGCAAATCACCCAGACTTTGCAGCCCATTCCCTTTGTTATTGAGAGCATTGATATCATCCGGTGCAATAAGTAAAGCAGAATTACAGGCTGCAACTGCCTCTAAATATTCCTGTCTTGCCTCTACATATCGAGCCAACCGAGCATAGTAATTTCCCTCCGATCGCGAAACTCTACCAAGCCAATAATCACTTTTAATCCACAACTCATCTCTAACTTCCAGCAGCGCCTCGCATTCCTTATAGCGACTCTTGTCCAAAGCTTCATCAAACACCTCTTTCCATTCTTCTACACCCCGCTGCCAATCCAAGCGATTAGCATGAAAAATTGCCTCACCCGCATCCCCCACTTCCCGATAATGCCCCTCTAAAACCTCATGAGCCCTGCGAGTTTTCGGATTATCCCGATCGGCATCCAAGCGCCGCAACAAATCGTGAATCCGATACCAATTATTCCCCCGCTTTTGGGATTCCCAAACAAAGGAAAAGCCAGTCAACATCTCAAAATTTGCACTGCTTGCCTGGAAGTGACAACCAGTTCCTAATTTCACGTACAAATCCTCATCAAAAGCGCGGCAAGCACTCAGCGAATGCACGGCCGATCGCACTTCGCGATCCACATAAGTCAGCAACCGATCCGTTAACTCCGCAGTCTTATTTTCCAACTTCGGAATCCGCGCAAAATCCGACGCCAGCAACTCAATTCCCCGCCTTCTTTCTGCCAGCACCGCATCCGCGCACAAACCCAAATAAAACGGATGTACCTGCAAATTCTCCAAATTATCAGCGGGATTGACGCTGGCATATTTAATCACAGCATCTGCCAAATCTGCCTTGTAAATCTCCACTTTGTGCAAGTAATCCCTCGCATCGGCGGGCGACAAATGCCACACCAATTGTGCATCTATATAATCTGCAGGAATCGGAAACTTTGACGCATTCGGCCACCGCAATTGCGTCACCGGACAATCTCGCCCCGCCACAACAACTACAATCCCCAATTTGTAATCCAATGCCCTCAACAACCGCCGAAACCACTCATCTTGATACCAAAAAGTTGCGCCTTGAGAATTTCGTTTTTCCTCCCACATTTTTTCGTGAGTATCGAACAACATGACAAGGCGTTCTGGTTTATTTTTGCCAGCCATTGCCGCATTCAAATCCCCGGCAAATAATTTCGGCAAACAGTCCATTAATTCAGTATCAATATCTTTGCGCCGAATTTCATCCGCCTTTTCATCGCTGACACCGAGGCGCTGTTGAATTAATTTCATCACTCCCTTAATCCCGCTCAATTTAACTATGCCTTTAATCACGGCGACTGCTTGCGCCACCACCGGAAATCCTGCAAAAGTTTCAATGGCTGGTGTCACCAATTGAATGACATCATCGGGGAAAAGTTGGCTGAGAGTTGCGTCAGACTCGCCTTTGTTCAATAAATACCAAAAGCAAGCAAAATCATAATTGGGAAATTTAAATTTATGTTTTTTGGTGGTTTCTGCGATATTTCGCCGCAGCATCAGCAAGCCGTAAAATCTATCTTGCGGTTTATCTTCTTTGATCGGAATCAATCCGAAATCGTGTCTGACTGCGGGGATGGGAGTGTAGGTTTTCGGGGCGGCATTGCGGACAAAATTAGCAACTTCGGCGGCTTGTGATTCTGGGATTTCGCGCAATCGCTGCCAATCCTGCGACGGAAATATTTTGCAGCAGTGAAATTCCAAGTGTTTTAGCAGCAGTGACTTGCCGTTGCCTCCATCCCCGAAAAAATACAAAATTTGTTCGCGGGGCGGGTATTCGTTTAAATAAAAGGCAAATCGGCGGGTAAATTCGTGTCTGTCTGTGAACAGTTGCAGTTGGCGATCGCCCGCGATCGATTCGCTTTCAAAATCTTCGTCGTCAATTGGCATGGTTGTTCGGGTGTGGTGGTTTATGGATTAATATTGCAATGGCAGATTTAAGGTAGATAAACACTGATGAACGCAGATAATTTTAGGATATCTGATGAATGAGTATAAAAGGTCTGTTGTTAGCTGAAGTTTATTGCAAATGTTAATTCAAGGGTATGGGGCTATAGTTGCCGAAGTGCCTTCGGGTGAGGTTATCTTAGACAAGACGCGATCGCAAGCACAGTCATGGCATCTCCACACAATCCAAATTCGGCGGATTCATCTCTGAAACAGTCTCTAGAGGCTGGGTTAGCCGCTTTGAAACAAAAAGATTACCAAAGCGCGATCGCCCTTTTAGAATCCGTCAGCCAAAGCGCTGCAAATCAACCGCCCGGAATCCGCGCCCAAATGGGATTAGTGGCGGCGTACAAAGCAACCGGTAATCTCAAAAGCGCGATCGCCCTTTGCACTTCCCTCACCAAAATCCCCAACACTCAAATCAAAACCTGGGCCGATCGCACTTTAACCGAATTAACCCCACCTCTCCCCCCAAAACCACCGGAAACTCCCCCAGAAACAGGCTTTGTCGCCTTCGATTCAGCAACGGAATCAGCGAAAAAAATGCTTAAGGGCGATGGCTTACGCCCCGCTTCGCTACGACCAACCGCAGACAAAAAAACCGGATTTTCACCCTTAGACCCGACTAGCGCGCCAGAAAAGACCAAATCGACACATATTTCACCGCCACCTCCACCCCCCAAACCACCGATTCGCCCCACCTCAGAAGAGGGCGATCGCCCACCATCTACCGCCCCCACAGAAACCGCAACCCATGCAGAAACTAGCGGCGAAAACAGTTCCGGTTCCGCAACAAATATCGAACTCCCAAGCCCAGAGACTTACCAACTGACTTGGCGCGAAGCAGGGCGCACAAAAAACCCGCAGCCCCTGAAACCGCTCAAATTGCTGAATTTTTGGATTGGGGCTGCTGTAAGCGCGATCGCCCTATTTTTCCTCGCCCGATTTGTCCTGCAATTCCTGCTGACAAACGCTAATTTTCTATTGCTTCAGTTTTACATATTTACAAGACTGCCTATTTTCGCGCCGATCCAACTTTTTTACCGCGATCCAACTCCCTTTGTGCAGATAGTTTTTGGATTGCTTTTGGCCTCATCTCCCTGGCTGACAGACGCGCTGCTAAAACTATTTTGCGGCATCGAAACCCTGCGCGGCTCAGTTTTATCCAAGCACAGCAAAGAAGCTAGTCGGGTACTCCGCAGTTTTTGTACCAAGCAAAATATGCCAACCCCTGTGTTGAAACTCTTGCCGCTAAATGTTCCTGTGGCTTTCAGTTACGGCTGTTTGCCCCGTTTTGCTCGGATTGCTGTGAGTCGCGGGCTGTTGGAACAGTTGACGGATGATGAAATTGCGACTATTTTTGCGCGGGAATTGAGTCACATTTCTCACTGGGATTTTGCGCCGATGTCGCTGGCGTTGCTGGTGATTCAGATTCCTTACTTGATTTATTGGCAGGTGGCGCACTGGCAAGAACGTTTGTGTGATTTAATGACGATCGAGTTTTTGCGTTTTGCTGTGAGAAATTTGGCCGCTGCAATTTCTGCTATTAGTTACGGGATTTATAAGTTGTTGCGCTGGCCGATGTTGTGGCTGTCGCGCCGCCGGGTGTATTTTAGCGATCGCACCGCTGCGGAAATTACGGGCAATCCTAACGGTTTGACGCGGGCGCTTGGTAAAATGGCGATCGGCATTGCTGCAAATATCGAACAGCAACAACAAACTAGCTTTTTTCTTGAAAGTTTCGATTTGTTGTTACCCCTGGGAGTCGGACAAGCTGCAACCATTGGTTCTGCTGCGTTGCGCGCGCCGCTGTCACAGATTTTGCTGTGGGATGTCACCAATCCCGATCGCGCTTGGCTGACGGTTAACAGCACGCATCCTTTGCTGGGAGAGCGTTTGAAGCTATTGGAACTTTACGCGCAATTCTGGAAAATCGAGACTGAGTTAGATTTGGCGAGTCTGTCGCTGGAATCACCGAAGCCAGGAAAATTATCTTTGTTTCAATCAATACTCGAATTTAAAGACTCAAAACTATTTTTACAGGGCGCGCCGTTTTTTGGAATTCCCATGAGTTTGGGCCTGGTGGCGCTGCTTTGGCTGATTGGCTGGATTTTTTCGCAGACGAGTATTTGGCGGCTGGATTGGCTTTTGGGCGATCGATCGATCTTTTGGGGCTGTTTGCCGATCGGATTTAGCATCGGTACTTTGATGCGGATCAATTATTTTTTCCCCGACATTACGCCACGAGAAACCGCTTCGCCCAGTTTACCGGAAATTTTATCAAATCCCGATGTTTTGCCCGTAGATGCTCAACCAGTGCAGCTTTCCGGGCAGCTTTTGGGTAGGACTGGTATAGAAAATTGGCTGGGACAGGATTTGATTTTGCAAACGGCGACGGGTTTGGTGAGGTTGCACTATGTTTCAAGGTTTGGGCCCTGTGGTTCTTTGTGGCCGCAACCTACTCGCCCCAGCGATTTGATCGGAAAACCAGTTCTGGCGACTGGTTGGCTGCGTCGGGGTGCTACTGTGGCGATCGACCTCGAAACCCTCCGCAGTCAAGGCAGCCTAGTCAGTAACAGCGGACATCCGATTTGGTCTGCGATTTTGGCTTTTGCTGCTGCTTGTTGGGGCGCATACATTATTATCCAAGGCGGAAGATGAGGGAATTTGGGATTTGAGATTGCACAAAAGGTTCGTAGTACGGACTTCAGTCCGCACTACAAACCAATAGAACTCTTGCAAAAATACAGTTCACCCACCCCAACCCTCCCCGAACTCGCGGGTAGGGGGCAAGATTATTCTTGTTTCCCCCCGCGGGAGGGGGGACTTGCGGGGGGTGAATTTGACTTTTGCAAGATATATAATGCTCTTCCCTCTTCCCTCTTCCCTCTTTTCACCCGCTCAGCTTCGCCCTCTTCCCTCGGACTGATGACGTTGTACCGAAAGCTCCGAGGCGACAGCACTGATGACGTTGGACTAATGACTGATGACGTTGGACTTCTTCCCTCGGACCTCTTCCCTCGGACTGATGACGTTGTACCGAAAGCTCCGAGGCGACAGCACTGATGACGTTGGACTAATGACTGATGACG
>NZ_JADEWT010000132.1 GCF_015207505.1 Tychonema sp. LEGE 06208 | reverse complement strand
AAGAGACAGCTCCCAATCTCCCCCTCTCCCCCTCTACCAATCTCCCCCTCTACCAATCTCCCCCTCATAGGCAGATAATTCTTGAGGGCGATCGCAGCTTAAAAACTGGCTTAGATCCCATCAGCCATAATTTTTTGCTTCAAGGGAATTTCAATGCAAAACTCCGCTCCCTCTCCCGGTACACCAACAGGGCGAATCAACCCCTGATGTTTCAAAACAATAATCTGGTAACTGATCGAGAGCCCCAAGCCTGTACCCTGACCTACAGGTTTTGTGGTAAAAAAGGGGTCAAACATTCGATCGCCAACTTCTTTACTAAATCCCGGCCCGTTATCGGAAATTAACACTCTGGCGCGATCGTCCGCCGGCAAAAGTTCCGTGCGAATCCGAATCTGAGGGCCCTCCTGCTTCTGGCTTTCTAAAGCATCTACCGCATTGCCAAGTAGATTGACAAACACCTGATTGAGCTGTCCTGGATAACATTCTATAAGTGGCAGAGGGCCATATTCTTTAATCACTTCAATTTCCGAGCGGCCATTATTTGCCTTGAGGCGATGTTGCAGTATTTGCAGGGTACTATCTAGCCCTTCGTGAATATCGACAAACTTCATTTCCGCTTCGTCTAGGCGAGAAAAATTACGCAGCGACAGCACGATATTATGAATTCTGTCACCACCCACCCGCATGGAAGAACAAAGTTTAGGCAAGTCTTCATCTAAAAAATCCAATTCAATTTCATCTGCATAAGCTTCAATTTCCGGTGCAGGATCGGGATTGTATTTTTGATAGAGCTTGATCAGTTGCAACAATTGTTGAATGCGATCGCTGGCGTAGTCGAGATTACCGACAATAAAGTTGATGGGATTGTTAATCTCATGAGCTACACCAGCCACAAGTTCACCCAGGCTAGACATTTTAGCGCTTTGGATCAGTTGCGCTTGGGTTTGCTGCAATTCTTGGAGAGTTTTTTTGAGTTGTTGAGTTTGGGCCATAGCATTCGCCGCCTGTTCTGCTTCCTGTAATGCCGATCGCAATTGAGCTCGCTGTTTAGTTAATTTATCAGTGAGTTTTTTAGCATCCGCTAAGGCAGTTTTCTGTCCTTGCAACAATAAAAGCAAATCCACTACCCGATCGTGAAGAGCAAAATCGTTAATTGTCAGCCCCAGCGGAGTGAGATCGGCTAAGTCTTCGATCCAAGGAGAACCGAGGAAAAAGATGATTTCTGGATTTTCCGCCGGCACCATCTGCCCTTTAAGTAAGATTTTACTGTGCAAATATTCGATCAAAAACATCGAGTCCGACTTTTCTCGAATCACGTCAAATTCTACGGAAATCTTGGGGCGTTCGATCCGAAAATGTTCCTTCAGGGAACTTCCTAAAGATAATTCTGGGCAAATTCGAGCTAAAACATCTCCCAAATGGATAATTTCAGTCTCCCGTCTCCGAAATGCTAAATGAAATGGAAAAGCCTTTGCAAATATCAAAGGAGGAGAACTAAATGCAGGGGGAACCATAATATAGCTTTTCGATAAAAAGATGAGGTACGAGTTTAGAGTTTAGAGTTTAGATTTTATAGCAATTTCATAAAGTAGCGCTAGATATTACCCCCCCCAATCCCCCCGATGCTTTGGGGGGGCTAATACTTAATCCATAGCATATCTTTAGAAAAATGGTATTAAATTTAGCAATTATTAATTAATTGATGAATAGCTCATGTTTGCGATCGAGGCTATAGCTTCAGTTAGATTTGTAGTGGATGGAGAACACGTCGTTATCTGCACCCTGAGTGCGATCGCTTGTTTGCTCAATTTCTACCTCTGTTTGGAATCGGCACGCCAACCCTTTCAACAGCCCCTTCACCATTGGTGCCAACCCTTGGCGGTGAGAGTAATAGTGAAGTTCCATACTATTTTCGGAGTTGTCAGTACACTGAAACGAAGGCGGTTGAAGCTGAGGAAAATTCAACCCGACGCGGGCGTGGAGATTGTCGAGGTTTGCCAGAAACTCCCGCAGGTTATCTCCCGCCAGATCGAGGATTTGGGCGTAGCCTTCGGAAGCGGTATAAATTACCCAATATTCCCCGAAAGCCTGTAAAATCTCGTCTGGGCTCATTCCTAGCACTTCGCTGGCGGAGTCTACTAGCCGGTGAGTCAAATCGTCTGGATAAGCTTCCATTGTCATGAAAAAGTCAATGTCTACATCTGCTTTCTCTTTGATGGTTTCCCAAGTCTCTTCTCCGAAGCGAGAACAAACCATTTCTTCGATCGCTTTGTTAACTAAACCGTACATACACTGCTCCTGTTTATTATAGTTGTGTTTGTTTATACTGGAATTCAACAGACGGGAATTTTAATATTTGGGACTTTCAAACTAGCGATTGCGCCGCAAAGCCACCCTATATTGTATCAAAAAATATATGGAATGTTGCAAAATTCCCTGACAATCGATTGTGACAGCCGAGAATGTCACAAGCAATTAATATAACTTAAACTCTGATTGGGGGTTTTCCTAAAGTTAGAGACGATCGCTCTTTCCTAATCCTAGCCGCTAAAAAATGTTCAAATCCTTAGAACTTGCGTTTAAATGCCTAAATTTTATCTATCTTAAGTTGTGGAAATTGAGGTTCGAGGATAGGAGGGGTGTAGATACGGGCTTCCTAGATGAGGGCTAATGTTATTTAACTGTCGATCGCCACACTTTCTCATTGATAATTCAATAGGCTTGGATTAAGATTGTCATTGCGAAGTACGAAGCAAATAAGAATGTCTTTTGTTCAGGGATTTTCCCTGTTGGAATCTCTTATACCAAGCCTATGGATTTATAATTCAGGCAAAAACTAGCTATTTCCTTCATGATTAGCGGGAGCCAATTTTTAGCGATTGGGATTAATTTACACTAAAAGTTACGTAATTCCTCCAATTAATCTAGGAGTTGTCAACCTAAAATCCCAGATCCATTTTAGCAGATTCTGCCTCGGCAAATACTTGTTCGTCGGGCATTTCTTGCCAGTCAATATCCCCGATTTCCCTGTAGAATTGCTCGTCGTAGGGACGAGTCTGCACGACTACCGGCATCGGTACGGCGTGCCCCAAAACTAATGCTTGCTGTTTCGAGTCTAGTTTCGACAAAACCGATCGCAAACTTTGGCCTCCTGAAACGCCGGTAAAGATAGCATCAATGTCCTTATCGTCGTTTAGCAAAGCAGTGATCCGGGTGCCGACTTGCGACATCACCTCGCCGTCGATACCGGAGGGACGCTGGTCTACAATTAGCAAAGTTACGAAGTATTTTCGCATTTCGCGGGCGATCGTACCGAAAATAGTCGATCGCACGATCGCCGGATCGAGAAAGCGGTGAGCCTCCTCAATGGTAATTACTAATGGTTGCGGGCGATCGCACGGATTCTTACTCTGCAAAAACTTCTCTGCTTTCTTCACGTAAGATGCGTGAATGCGCCGAGTAATCACATTTGCCGCCAACATATACGACAGCAAATCCGAGTGCGAACCAAACTCAATTACTACATTTTTCCCACTATCTAAACACTGCAAAACTTCTGTCACATAATTTTTTGGACAGCGTTGGCGAATGTATTTCAAATCATTCAAACGTTCTAATTTGCGCTGCAAAGCCATAATCGAAGATTTATTCCCCCGCTTTTCTTCGCAAAACATTTGGATGTCTTCATTCGTCATATCCAACAACTTATTTATCCAGCCGCTTCCCAACTCGTTACGCAAAATAATTGCATTTTCGATACTAGCTTCCGACAAATTCAACTCCCGCTGCACCAGCGAGATATCTTCCACTTCAATTTGATCGAAACTCAAAAACAACTCTTGAGCATCACGAACTCCCCGACGTTTTGTCGATTCTGGATCTAGCGTATAAATCTGAATTTTATCGGGAAACAACTGCCGCAAACCTTTAACAGTGCTAAATTGTTTTCCTTCGGAAACCGCTTCCCACCCGTACTCCGAGTGCATATCAAAAATTAGATTGACAGCAGCTTGCTTGCGAATAATTCCCGACAAAACCAAGCGCGTCAGAAAAGATTTACCCGTTCCCGACTTCCCAAAAACTCCGTTGCTGCGTTCCACAAATCGGTCTAAATCCAAGCACACAGGAACGTCCATATCAATCGGTTTGCCGATCGCAAAATTGCGACGGTACGGGTCATCTTCCCAGCCAAAAACCGCTCTAAAATCGCTTTCTTTAGCATCAAACACCTGGGAAAAGTGGCTGGGAATAGTTTTGACCGGCAACAGTTCCATATCTGCCCCGCTTTGCGCCTCAAAAGAACCCAAATTGCCTAACGCCGTCGCCTTTTCAGGGAATCCCTTGCTTTTGGGATCGAAGATTGCTTGAGATTTTTCTTTTTCTGCACTCAGCATTAACATCGGCGAAAGCTCGATCGTACCGTAGGTGCTGCTACCTGCGAGCACTGCGATCAAAAAATCGTCGTTGGGGTTGGGAGGGTTGGATAAAATGCGTCCGCTGGATGTTCCCAGAGACACGTCAGTTAGCATACAGAAAAAGTGCGATCGCACCCCCCGCACTACTAAAAATTTCCCCACCCTCATATCTTCCACCGAAACATCAGCGTGCAATCGCACTTCTAATCCCTTACTGAGGGAACCTTGAATCACAGATCCTAACGGTTTGTCATTAGTCATTAGTTATTAGTTATTGGTTATTGGTTATTTGTTATTGGTTATTCGTTATTCGTTATTGGTTATTCGTTATTCGTTATTGGCGGTGGTTTTTGTTTTACAATAATTATTTGTTAAGTGTTACCTGATGTTTTTTGTCCGCCTTTTTGAATTTACAGCTATTAGTTGTTAACTGCTCAGGCTCAGGAGCGAAAACTTAATAACTTAAGCACCTCCTACAGTCCTCCAGAAGCCGCGAGATAGAAGGAGGCAGAGCCTCCGCACCTGCATTACCAGGCAGAGCGAAAGTAACCAGCAATACGAGCAATTAAGTTATTAAATTTTCATTCCTAACTAACAACTAACAACTAACAACTAACAACTAACCACTAACAACTAATGACTAATTACCATTCCGATTCTAATGACGGTTCAAAACAACTCGGACTCAGCTCTACATCGGTCAAATCTGTTTCGCTCAAATAAGCGTCGGTCAAAGATACGCCCTTCAAATGTGCACCTTTCAGGTTAGCACCTTTCAGGTTAGCACCTCTGAGATTAACTCGGAATAAATGAGCGTCGCTCAAGTCTACCTCAGTTAAATCTGCTCCCTCCAAATTTACTCTCATCAAATCTGCTTTTCTGAGGTCTGCTTCGTTTAACTTAGCGCCGCTGAGGTCGGCTTTTGTTAAGTCTACACCTCTCAAGTCTGCCCCGCTCAAATTAGCGAACAGCAAAGTAGCTCCGGTGAAATCTGTCTCCCTCAAATCGGCATCGCTTAAATTAGCGCCGCTGAGGTCGGCCCTTGTTAAGTCTACACCCCGGAGGTCTGCAGAACTCAAGTTTACTTGGTGCAAAATGGCGCTGCTTAAATCGGCTCCTCTTAAATCTGTTCCCTCCAAGTTGGCACCTTTGAGGTAAGCTTTTTTTAAGCTAGCTCTGCTAAGGTCTGTATTTTTGAGATTGACCGAACTTAAGTTAGAATTGCTCAAATTAGCTCCGCTTAAATCCGATCCGTTTAAGTCGGCTCCGGTTAAGTTTACCCCTTGCAGCGATACATTGGGAGCAATTAAATAAGCTCCGCCGAGACGGAGGTCAATTCCTTCTGAAAACAATGTTTGGTTGCTGTAAACAGCTTTTTCTAAAATGGTAGAGATCAAACTGGCTTCCCTCAAATCTGCTCCACTGAGGTTGGCTCCTGCTAAGTTTGCCCGATCGAGCTTTGCTCCAAATAAAATAGCTTTGTATAAGTTTGTCCGCCGCAAATCGGCTCCCTTTAAATCCGCTTCAGTCAAATCTACCATAATCAGATTTAATCCTGGGAGCGACGCATTGGGAGCCAGCAAAAATGCTCCCATTGCGGCTGGATTGATATCGTCAGGAAAAATTGTCCGGTTGTTGTATACGGCTTTGTCTAAAATCGCGCCGGTCATCTGAGCACCGCGCAAATCGGCTCCGCTGAGGTTGGTTCTGGTTAAGTTGGCTTGGAGGAGATTTGCTCCAACTAAATTGGCCTTGATCAAACTTGCGCCTTTGAGGTTGGCTTGATGGAGTTCGGCTCCTACCAGAGTAGCTTCTCGGAGGACAGCACCGGTCAAATCGGCTTTGGTGAGGTTGGCTACATTGAGCAGTGACTCAGTTAAATCCGCCCCACTGAGATTTGCGCCGGTCATATCTGCTTCGATCAGGTCTGCATACCTGAGAATAGCGCCTTTGAGGTTGGTTTCTCGGAGGTCAGTGCCTCTAAGGTTGGCTCCTCGGAATTCCGCACCGCTAAGGTTGGTGCCTTTAAGCGCTTGTCCCCGGAGGTCGAGCCGGTGCAGAAAGTCACCAACGTTCATGTCCATCTCAAATTCGCTCTCTTTAAATGCTGAACCTAGCTTGACATTCCCAGGCCTGAATCGGGAATAGCCGAAAAACTATAAATTGTTTGGGGTTGAAGCTTGGCGCAGGCGGACGCGACTTGTGCTAGGGGGAAGGTTTCTCGATCGATCCCTACTTGCAGGGTTTTGAGCGGGTCTCCACCGGAGGAAACCAGGAATTCTAATGTTTGCAAATTGGGATCTTTGCTAATGGATTGAAGAATTTGCCCGATCGCCTTGACATAAGGATGGTTTTGGTCTTTGTACCAGTCCGGGGCTGCGAGTCCGGCTTGATCGAAGCCGAGGTGAACTATCAGAGAGCCTTCTCCAAACAAAGCTACGCCCACCGGCCGCGCTTCTTCTTTCAGCACCAAATCTTGGCTGGCCGCCAATTCCCGCAGTTTTTCCAAGTGTCCGTACCGATTTTGGATGGCAGAATCTTCTTCTTTTCCATCTTCCCTCTTCCCTCGAACCTCTTCCTTCTTCCTTCTTCCTTCTTCCCTCGAACCTCTTCCTTCTTCCTTCGCTTCGTTCCACTGAATCGCCACTGTTACTAAATAAGTTTGCAGCAGCATATGACCGAGTTTTTCGGCTTTTGTTGCCAAATAAATCGAGTTGTAATCTGTGGCTTCTATCAGTAACGGGACGCGATCGGCTACTTCAATGCCGTAACCTTTCAAACCAGCAATTTTGCGTGGGTTGTTGGTAATTAACCGAATTTTTTGCACCCCCAAATCGTTGAGCATTTGCGCTCCAATGCCGTAGTTGCGAAGATCGGCAGGAAAGCCCAACCGCTCGTTAGCTTCTACGGTATCGTATCCCAAATCTTGCAGCGAGTAAGCTTTTAGTTTATTGACCAATCCAATGCCCCTACCTTCTTGGCGCAAGTAAACTACGACACCAGAACCAACATTTTCGATCATTTTCAGCGCTGCTTGTAGCTGCATCCGACAGTCGCAGCGCAGTGAACCCAAAGCATCGCCGGTCAGACATTCCGAATGCACTCGCACCATCACGGGTTTGTCCTTAAATTCTGCGGGGTCGCCCTTGACAATAGCAACGTGTTCTGAATCGTCTTGAGTGTCGCGGTAGGCATAAATCATGAAATTGCCGAATTCTGTGGGCAATTTGGCGACTGTTTCGCGGCGGACAAACCGATCGTACTTGAGTCGGTAGCTAATTAAGTCAGCAATGCTGATGATTTTGAGGTTGTAGGTTTTAGCGTACTCGATTAATTCCGGCAACCTCGCCATCGAACCGTCGGGGTTTTGAATTTCGCAGATGACACCGCTGGGATAGAGGCCAGCGAGTCTGGCGAGGTCAACCGAGGCCTCGGTGTGGCCGGCGCGTTTGAGAACGCCACCGTCGATCGCCCGCAGCGGGAAAATGTGACCGGGACGGCGCAAGTCTTGAGGTTTAGTGTCCGGGTGAATCGCAACTTGGATGGTGCGGGCGCGGTCTTCGGCGGAGATGCCGGTACTGACGCCGTTAACTGCATCGATGCTGACAGTGAAGGCTGTTTGATTGTTGTCCGTGTTTTTGCTGACCATCAGGGGCAGTTCCAGGCGATCGAGCCTGTCGCCGCTCAAGGCCAGACAAATCAAACCCCGGGCGTTCACTGCCATAAAATTGATATTGTCGGGAGTGGCGAATTGGGCGGCACAAATCACGTCGCCTTCGTTTTCGCGATTTTCGTCATCGACTACTACCAGCATCCGGCCTGCTTTCATGTCTGCGAGGGCGCTGTCGATTGAATCAAATTGAAATTGAGTTGAGGTGTTGTTGTAGGACACTGAGAGTTCAAGCTATAAACAGTATTGTTATCGAAATAGAATGTATGTTTGATTGTAACCTTTTGTTTCCGGCGCGGTCGTTGCCGGAGCTAAATTAATTTAGCACCATTTTATCGCTTACATACTATAAACATTGCTATTTGTCAATCAAAAAATGACCCAAGTATTTCATCAGGTCAACTAATATCGCGAAGATTTTAGACAAACCGTACTTGCAAGCTCCTAATTACTTAATTTGCAATACACCTTTTTCACTCACAAATTATCTAAAATTATTTGCGTCGATCGGGGTCAATCTGCCTTTGATCGGCGCTTGATGTATTAATCGAGGACTTATGCAATACAAATTTAATATCGATTGTCTTGATGCTAAAACCGCAGATAATGGCAGATAAACACAGATAATTTTGAGATTGTTTTTGACTGAATGGAAAAAAACTAATGTTTCCCGACACAACCCTAGCGGTGGGAAGAGTTAACGCTATAGCAGTTCGATCGCGTGGTGAGGTATGCCCTGCGCGGGCCTTCTTCCCAATCCCTCCGCTTCGCGCTCGCCCAATGCCCCATGCCCTATCCCGGATAGTACCTCATATGAGAGCACAGAAAGGCTATAAATCAATTGCCGCAGGTCAAGTGTAGTGGGACAATATTGAAATCTCTTCCAATTGTCGCCATCATGAATAACTGGCCCAAGTTTCTTCCCTATCCTGCATCATGGGCAAAAGGGTTTGCCTTAAGCATTGGCTTTTGGCTGATTATTTGGGTGCTGCTGCCTAGATATTATTACTACTACAGATTTAACACAGCGTACTGGCGCAGCATCAGCAATTCAGATTTTGAAGGTGCGATCGCCTTTGCTTGGTTGTGTCAGATACCGTTATTTGCTTTCTACCATTGGGGCTTAAGTAAATTTGCTGAGTGGGTGGAAATCCGCCGCCACAGTCACTCGCCGACACCAACAGTATCGGCTTGGCTGCACTGGAGGGAAGGCATTATCGCATTTGCTACGCTGCCTGCTGCTATTGTTATGGGAATTCCGGCGATCGCCCTTTTCATGGTGCCGATGGGAAATTCTTCGGGCGAGATTGTTGCTTTAATTCTAGGAAGTGCGATCGCATCTACTTATTTGTATCACTTCCGCTTTGCCAAGCGAATCAAAATTCTGGTCAAATTCCTCGGAATTTTCTATAGCTATTTGCTAAAGATATTGGAAATTCTGTTTGTACCAATTCTGACTGGTACTCCGTTTTTTTTACTAACTATTGTCACGGTCGAAATGGTGCCAATAAAGCTACTGCCGCTGACAACTTTTCTGTTAGTTGTTTGCGTGTTTTGGAGCGGTATAGTTGGATATGCAGTTTGGCATCATTGGTCGGCGCATTTGCTTAATTGGGCGGCGACATGGTGGCCCGCTGACTCTCCCGGATACAGTCACATTCAAGCTAGAAAAAGTTGGAAACACAATCAAACAGCAGCGAGTCAATCTTTTGTTCGCCATACAACGAGTTGGCATTTAGCTGCTAATGATGCTACCTATCTAATTTATTTCAATCTGATCGCGATCGTATTTGGTGCGATCGGTTATCGGCTGTTTGGAGAACCTTCAGAATGGTTAAAAGCAGAAGAACAGATTTTAGGATATATCGTGGCGCTAGTTTGGGTTGTGCTGTGGCATTTCTGGGGTTCGCGTGGCGAAGTAGACATTGCTAGGGGTCAGCCTTCAGTTAAAACTTCAGCTAAAAGGCGATCGTCCAATGCTAATTTATCCGATCCAGATCCAGTTGAAATCGAACTCAACCAGCTTGCAGCCGAGTTGGGCAATACTCGGATGAGGCCTGTCAGAAAGTCAACTTCACCACCTCAAAAGCGATCGTCACCAACGAAAAAGCCCAAACCAGAACAGGCTCAATGGTACGTATTCCGCAGCGGTAAAGCCGAGGGGCCTTATACGAAAAAGCAATTGCGAGATTTGCAGAAGATTACCGATCGCACCAAAGTACGGCTGGGCGAAGCCGAGTGGCAGCGCGCGGGTGAAATTCCAGAATTAGCGACATATCTCACTCACAAATAAAGCGCTTGACGGTTCGATCGTTTGGACTTGCATAGGCTTTTATTCTGCTCGTTCGATCGTTTGGACTTGCATAGGCTTTCATGCTGCGGACTCGCATTCCCCACGCGCGATCGCATCTGAAGAAACACCCTTGATTGCGAGTAATTAACCAAACTTGGATAACAAAAAAACTAATGAGCGATGACCGACGAGAATTAATTAGAATTGGAATTTGAGTCATAACCAACAGCGCATTTCCCCTGTTGAGTGGGGTTGGGAGTTGGGTTAATTGCTACTTTAGAAACGGCATCTGTTTCCTGAATCCATCCGATTTCTCCCGCTTGCAGTTTGGCGATTTCTACTGCAACTGTTGGCTTAATGTCCGGCGAAGGCGAGGGACTAGCCTCCGCGGGAGATGGACTGATTGCTGGTTGGGAAACAGTAGAAAAATCTTTATTTGATTTTGGTTTGGGAGAGTTCGACGGCACTATTGCAGGAAGCGAACAAACTTTTAATTCCAGCCAATTGCCTTGAGGCGTAAGCTGTTTGTTTGTCACCTGCAAAACGCTGCCGGCAGGGACTGTTCCTTTGACAGTCAACTCACCGATTGCCGATCGCAAATCCAAGCGATCGCCCGGAGCGCCCAATTCCCCACTACCAGAATTTTTGAGTTCTACAAAGGAGCCTTTTTCTAAATAATTGAGTTCAGAAGATACTGGTTTAACAGTTTTCTCCGGCTCGCTTCTAGCATTAATTAAACCGCGTTTACCGAAAATCGACTCCCCGGCAGTATCGATCGCCCGACCCACCGGAGGAATGAAAAAATAAGCAAATACACCTCCCAAACCTAACAAAAAAACTATTTTTACTAACAGCGAAAATAGACTTTTGCCTCTGTCTGGTGGCTGTATTAACTGCGTTTTTAGTTGAGAATTAGCCTCGATCAGGGCTGTGCTGCCGGTCAAATCGGTTGGCATATCTTCGGTGTCGGGCATTAGTTCGATCGGCACATCTAAAGGTGCGACAGACAATTCTGTCAATGTATCGCCATTGTCCTTCAAATGTGCTTGACAGTGAATTAAAGCCACGGTGACGTTATCGTGACCGTTTTTGGTATTAGCAATCTCGATCAGTCGATCGCGCGCCTTCGCCACATTAATGCTACCGTCGAGAATTGGCAAAATTTCCGCTTCCCAACATTCCTCAACCCGGTCTTTATCGCTCAAACCGTCGGAGCACAGCAGAAAAACACAATCCTCATCTACTGGAAATCGCTGCACTGTCGGGTGCAAAGTGTTGGAGGAAGTAATGCCCAAAGCCTGAATCAGAGCGCCGGCGGCGACTTGTTCCAAAGCATCGCGGTATAGCGAGTAACCCAAACGCACCTCACGACAAGCTACATCGTCATCGAGAGTAACTTGATAGCAGCCGTTGCGGGTAATCCAGTAAGCCCGACTGTCTCCGACGTGGGCGACGTAGACTTCGTGAATGTGAGCTAAACCCATGACAAGGGTAGTGCCCATTCGCTGGCGGCCTTGGCGGTGTTCGCTGTCGTTGCGACTGGCTATCTTGTCGTTAGCGGCACAGGCGGCCCGTTCGAGCTTGGAAGTCAGGCTCAGCGGGTCCCAATTAGCTTGATGCAGGGGAAGAAGCTGCAATTTTTCCTGAAGTACAGCAATCGCCAATTCCGAAGCGACTTCGCCACCGTCTTGTCCGCCGATACCGTCGCAGACGATCGCGCAAGCCGACACGCCAGGGAGTCCGGCAAATACCGTACCATCCGGCGGATAGCAAGCATCTTCGTTATGAGCCCGGGCTCGGCCCACATCTGTGCCCGTAGCAATCTCAATGTGACGATCGTAAAATCGACCGGATTTTGCCAGAGCTTTATCCAACTGGCCCATGAGTTGTTCGCCTTGGCGCACTTGACCGGCGACCATTTGCTGGCAAAGTTGCCTCAAAAAATTGGCAATCGTGGGGTGAGCATCATCGATCCACTGCTGCCACAATTTGCCCAACTGCGACAAATTAGGCGGTTTGCGATCGGGCTGCAATTCCAGAAACCTGACTAACTGACCCGACACCAGCAACAGTTCGGGAGTCAGCAGGGTGGAAGCCACGCCCTGAGCCATACAAGGCTGCCACAACTTGGCAATTTGCCACAGCCAATTTAGCTGTCGCATGGCGGAGGCTCCTTTCCAGGAGTCCGCCAATTCCGGCATTAAAGATTCCGTCACCTTCACAATAGGCGCGTTTTCCAGCAGCCAGATATCTCCTGAGAGTTTGCTCGTCTGGGACGATACCAGCCCGTATACTTGAGGTACGTGCAACTGATAGGCAAACAATCTCAAATAAGGAACGATCGCGCTCGGAATCTCTTCGGGCAGTTCCGGCAACTGTTCGGGTTGAGTATCGACAAGAAGCCGATCGCGCTTGACCAAATAGCGACCTCCGATTAGATCGCCTGGTTTACACGCTTTGATCCCTTCACCTACAGCCCACAGGTAGTGTTTTGGCATAGAGTTTTGCATAAGGGTTCCTGACGCCTTTGGGCCGTGCCGATCTGAACTATTTTAGCCCTTGAATCTCGACAGGTTGATATGTGGCGATTATATGACACTCCCGTTTTTTGTGCAGAGGGAGATTCTTAAGACTTTGCAGTCCTAATATCTTGGTTTTTTTGGTTCCCAGGCTCATCACTTTTGCACTTTTGTGTGCGCGGCGATATTTTCTGAAAATTTTTTAGTTTTGACTTTCGCTTTGTACTCAAACTAACAGTCTACCATTTTGTTGACCCCCGGATAAATCTGGCGATCGGCTTTCAGGAATCGACGCTGGCGCGACGCCAGCCCAAGTCAGGATATTGCTGAGACTGACAGCCGACGAAGCAATCGCAGCCCTCAAGCTAATTGAGATTTTAGACGAACTCTGATGCTAGGATGCAGATATAGCCTTTCGATCTCTCAGATGAGTTACTATGCGGCATTGGGCATCTTGCCCGAAGAGTGAAGTCGAAGGGTGGGCATAGGGCATTGGGCCCAGCGAAGCGGAGGGATTGGGCATTGAGCATACCTCACTACGCGATCGAACCGCTATACGTAGAAATATCCTGAGCTTTTAGGTATAAATAAACATATATTATGGGTTTGGTCGATCGGGCGATCGGTGCTTTGTAGCCGAGCGCGGGCAAGTCAAGTTAAATTTAACCTGAGCCTGAGACGGATACAATCCCCCCCAGATTCATCCGTGGAATCAATTTCTAAGCGAAAATCTAAAATCTAAAATCTAAAATCTAAAATCAACTGACCGACAATCAGTAAGCTGTTAAATTTTTAACCATGCCCCTACATGAGTCCAGCGCCTTTGGCGATAATTTACGCGATCCGAAGCTGCTACCTCCTGTTGAGGTAGACGAAATGCTGACTAGGATTCAGCATTCTCACGGTTTTTATTACAAAGTGATGAATCTTGAAGTTTGGGCGCTGGTGGAAACCTTGGATCAGATGTTTCCCGGCGCTTGGGGTCAGTTTATGACTAACCGCCAACTTGCAGTAAAGCAGTTTTTGGCTCGCGATCCCAATTGTGCGATCGATCCGAATGACAGTGGGAAAGACGCAGAAACCAAGGGAACTGAAGAATGAGGATCGGGGAAATTCGGCGTAATCGCAGCAGTGCGGGAATGGGATTGTCAAGAATTTAACGGCTCAATGTTGAGGTTCGAGGGGAGAAAGAAGAGGAAATAGGGATGATTTTTCCCATCAGACTCTCCCACTCTTCCCTCTCCCCCAATCGCTATTGCACCCTTTCCCCCTCTCCGACTTTCCCCTTAGATGTGAATTTTGGCATCAACTCGGGGAAGTCCCATGCTGTAATTGACGGCGCGGGTGTTGAGGTTGTAGCTGATTTGGCCTTTTTGCAAGAACGATCGCACCAAATGCTCCAATTCCGAACCAATCCGGCGGAGGTTGTACTCTGTCAAGTCTTCGCCCTCGTAAGCGTCTACGAGTTGGTCGAATTTGGCATACACCTGTTTGACTGACTCGTCGTTCCAGTTTAGTTCGTTGTCTGGGTCAATGTCGATCGTCAAAAGGTCATTGCTGGGTACGAGTTCGTTGTCTTCGAGGATGGCGGTATAAATGCGAATATGGCGGGTTGTGGACTTGAGCTGCATGAGTTCTTATGTGTAAAGATTTTTTCCTGAACTTATTGTAATGGCTAGGAGAGACGCGGGGAACTGGGGAAGAGGAGGATTGAACCGCGAAGGCGCAAAGGGCGCGAAGGAAGAGAGGGGGAAAGGGGCGATCGTCAATTTCTCGGAATCCCGAAATCTTTTAGTTGTTGCGCCGTCCAATTTTTGTAATATTCAGTTTTTTCTAAAGTATCAGAAGCTGGCTTTAGCTTAGAATTTACTTGAACGGTGAAGCCGGGATACGGCATCCTCCTAGTATAAAGCCCGTCAATATTAAAATCTTCTTCAGGATGAATGTGAAAAGCCAGCAATCCCAACTCGGAAATCTGAGTGTTTAGTTTGTCGGTCAATTCTTTAGTTTGTGGCGCACTAATCGCAGTTTTATCGGGATTAACTACTAACATTATTTCAAATTCGGAATTAGCAAATTCATGAATCGATTTCATGATAGTAGAATCTGCTTCAAACTCAGTCAGCGCTGAAAACCGCTCGATTTTGAATAAAATTTGATTGGCCAAGCGTGCTTTTTTAGCGAAGGGACAAATTGGTAAATCGCTGAAAACTGGATGCGGTAACTCGATAAACTCCGTCATCCATCTGAGGGTAGATTCTATAATTTCCGTGTCAGATTCATTCATCGAAAATTTATATATTTGACATTTCACACTAATCATACTCTATTTGTAGGCTCGGCCTTGCCAGCATTGCCAGTAGGCGGTTAAAACCGCTACTACACAAACAAAGTCCGCCTACGCGGACTAAAGAATAAAGCAATTATTAAAGCTGGATTTAGGATAAATTATTCAGTCCTATGCAAGAGGACTTTAACTATGAGGCAGGGGTTTAAACCCCTGCCGGACTTCGGGAAATATCGTGGAAAATTGGCACCAATACATTGCCCACCTGGCTCTTTAATATTGGCGATCGAATTTATTCGTGAATTGTCCCATCTGGCATAATTGCACCTGCGAGTTTTGCATTGTCCAGATTTGCTCCAACCAGTTTAGCTTCCTTTAGGTTAGTTTTTTCTAAGTTTGCATAGCTCAAATTTGCCCCACACAAGTTTGCAGAAGTTAAGTCTGCTTCACTTACGTTTGCTCCATGTAGGTTAACCCCAGACAGATTAAACCCACTCAAGTTTTGCCCGCTCAGATTAACGCTCTGTAAGTTTACCCCAATCAAATTTACCCCTGTGAGGTTAGCACCATCCAAGTTAGCGCCTAAACAGTTTGCCCCACTCAAACTTGCTCCACTTAAGTTAATCCCAATCAACTTGGCATAACTTAAGTTTGTGCCAGTTAAATTTACCCCACTCAAATTCATGCCACTCAGGTTAACTCCTTGAAGGTTTACCCCAGTCAAACTTACCCCTGTTAAGTTAACACCACTAAGGTTTGCACCACTAAGGTTGACTTTAGTTACCTTCGCTTGACTTAAATCGGCTCCTGTCAGGTTAACATTAGGTAGATTTGCTTGAGTTAAGTTAGCTCTACTGAGGTTTGCTGTAGTCAGGTTTGCGCTATCTAACTTTGCTTGGCTTAAGTTAGCTAGACTCAAATTTGCCTGAATTAGTCTTGCGGAATACAATATTACCTTGGTTAAGTTAGCCCCACTTAAATTAACTTCAATCAAATCAGCATTTAGCAAGTTTGTTGAGTTTAAATTAGCGCCTTGCAAGTTAGCTCCGATCAAATTTACCCCAGTCAATTTGGCATTTGCTAGATTGGCATGGCTCAAGTTTGCTTGACTTAGACTGACATTAGAGTCGAGAGTTTTGCCACTTAGATCCACTCCCGCTAGGTTAATCCCTGTAAAATCTCGTTCTCCCTCTTCATACCTTTGCAAAAATTCCTCAGCACTAATAGCTGGTTCCAGATTTTCTAGTGCAGAATTATCTATTTTTTCCTCCTCAGATTGCACAGTATCCGCATTCACAGGAGTAGCAGCCGGCTGTTCTACCGCTTCGCTAGATGCTGGAATCGGTGTCTCCTCGATCGCCTCTTCGCGCAATAATCGATCCACCCGATCGCTAAATCGCCTCAAAACCTCAGCATCGTCAACCTTTTCACCAGCATTCGAGCTTTTATCAACCGCATTTTCAACATAATACTTATCCACAAAACTTTGCAACCCAGCATTATATCCCTGTCCTACCGCCTGAAACCTCCATTCGCCATTCTTCTTATACAACCGTCCAAATTCTAAAGCCGTTTCTTGGGAAAATATCTGATTTAAATTGTACCGAACCAATTCGTTTCCAGTTTCCGAATTGTAAAGCCGGATAAAAGCATTTGTAACTTGACTAAAACTTTGATTCTTTTCCTGTCCCTCGTGAAGAGTCACAACAAATACAATTTCCTGAATCGCCGAATTAATTTTACTCAAATCCAGATAAACCGTCTCATCATCTCCCTCAACTTGTCCATTCCTGCTGTCACCTGAATGTCGCACCGCACCGTCCGGCGAGGTCAGATTGTTGTAAAATATAAAATACTTTTCATCGGGAATGCGACCGTCAGCGCCTAACATGAAAACTGATGCGTCAATATCGCAGTTTTGTGCTGTCTGGCTGACTTGCCACCCCAGGGCGATCGCAACTTTCTTGAAATCAGGAGCTTCTTTAGAAAGATTAAATCTGTCACCCTTTGTTAATTCAATAGTCATGTTCGATAATTACCTGATATTTTAAATTAGCGCTTTCCACATTTTAAGGGATTAGTTAAAGTAATAGACTTATTAATAAGATATATAGCATTTCTCAAAAAGATGAGGTACTATCTGGGATTGGGCATGGGGCATGGGGCATGGGGCATGGG
>NZ_JADEWT010000131.1 GCF_015207505.1 Tychonema sp. LEGE 06208 | reverse complement strand
GGGGAGAGGGGGAGACGGGGAGAGTGGGAGAGTGGGAGAGGGGGAGACGGGGAGAGTGGGAGAGTGGGAGAAGAAAGGAGGGTTATTCTAGTGATTCGTTGTCGCCAATTGTGAGGGCGAGTTGGTAGATTTGGCGGCGGGGGAGGGATGTTTGTTGGGCTAGTTGGCGGCTGGCTTGGGAACGGCTGATGCCTTCTGCTATTAATGTTTGTAATTCGGCTTTGATGGCGTCTTCGGAGAAAATTGGTGCGTCTGTTTGCAGGCCGCCAATTACGAGGGTAAATTCTCCCTGGGGTTCGCGTGCGGTGTAAAGTTCGATCGCACTTTCGATATTACCACGCCAAAACTCTTCGTGCATTTTAGTTAACTCTCTCGCCAGCACAATGTGTCTGTCGGTTCCCAAGGTATTTGCTAAATCTTGTAAAGTTTGCCGCAACCGGTGGGGAGATTCGTATAAGATAATAGTGCGGGATTCTATTTGCAAAGCTTCTAAACTCCGCTGGCGTTCTTGACCTTTGGCGGGCAAAAATCCTTCAAATACAAATCTGTCTGTAGGTAATCCCGATGCACTTATCCCGACTATGCAGGCGCTGGGGCCGGGAATTGGAATAATATTAATGTTAGCATCGGCGCAGGCTTTGACTAATTCGTATCCGGGGTCGGAAATTCCAGGCATTCCAGCGTCGGTTACAATGGCGATACTTTTTCCTAACTGCAGTTTGTCGATTAATTCGGGGAGTCGCTGCTGTTGGTTGTGTTCGTGATAGCTGATTTGGGGTGTTTTGATTTGAAAGTGGTGTAAAAGTTTGCCTGTGTGGCGGGTGTCTTCGGCTGCGATGAAATCTACTGTTTGTAAAATTCGGATAGCGCGATATGTCATGTCTTCGAGGTTGCCGATTGGGGTTCCGACAATGTAAAGTGTTCCTGTGTTAGGATTTGGCTGCATTAGGAGATTTTTTTGTTTTTAACCGCAGATGTACGCGGATTAATGCGGATATGAAAACTGGATTATTTTTGGGATTGGCGACTTTAGATTTAGTTTATTTAGCCGAGAAGCCTCCGGGTGAAAATCAGAAAGTTGTTGCTGCTGATTGTACCATTGCTGCGGGCGGGCCGGCGACAAATGCTGCGGTGACTTTTAGCTGTTTGGGGAATGCGTCGGTGTTGGCGGGGGTTTTGGGCAGTGGCGCGATCGCCCAATTGATCCGTGCAGACTTAGCCGAGTATAATGTCAGGATAATCGATTTGCAACCAGGGATCTCGCACTCTCCGCCAGTTTCTTCGATTATTGTAACTGAAGCAACGGGCGATCGATCGGTAATTTCCATCAATGCTACGAAATCGCAAGTTGACAGTCAAACAATTAACCAGGACATTTTAACATCAGTTAATATCATACTGTTTGACGGACACCAAATTCCAGCCAGCCAAGAAATCGCTGAACTCGCCCAATCAAAAAACATTCCCATCGTCCTCGATGGCGGCAGTTGGAAACCAGGATTAACAGAAATCTTACCCTTCGTTAAATGGGCCGTATGTTCCGATAACTTTCATCCGCCCGACTGCAAAAAATCAGAACAAGTCTTTGCTTACCTCTCAGCAGCCGGAATTCCCCACATTGCCATCACGCGCGGCGAAAAACCGATTAAATACCTCAGTAAAGGCAGTTTCGGCAGTTTAGAAGTGCCTCAAATCCAAGCCGCAGACACCTTAGGCGCAGGCGACATTTTTCACGGCGCTTTCTGTCACCATATTTTACAAGACAACTTTACAAATGCCCTCACGGCAGCCGCCAAAATAGCTTCCAATTCCTGCAAAACTTTCGGAACCCGTCAATGGATAAAAAACATTCAACCTTAACTTTAAAATAACCCAAATATCCGGAAAAAAGCGATCGCACCCAGAAAACAGAAACAGACAACACTTGTTAAGCTAAAATAATCATATCAACCCTCTCCTTTCTTCCTTCGCGCCCTTTGCGTCTTCGCGGTTCGCCCAAAAAATCCACAAATCAAACAAGATTGCTATATTAGTAAAACACCTGCAAGCAAAACAAAACTACCCCAAAACAAAACACTCAAATCATGGCTGAAACTCAACCCCTAAGCATCACACTTCCCCCCTTGCGGATTACCCTAACCGAAGAACAACAGGTTAATCTAGAATGGCTGACGCAAAACTTACCAAACCTACTCACAGCAGCGCCAAGCAAACCAGAAGTCCCCGACAACTTGAAACAGTGGGTAGCGGCCAACAAATTATTAAATAAAGCAGACGCAGAAATCATTCAAGCCCTAGTAAATACCGGCATAGATGCCGAAACAGCAACTGCAGAAGTTACCGAAATATCATCTCATCCGTACTTCCAAGCAGGTAGCCATTACGTACAGCTATTGCAGAAACTGGAATCGCAACTCAACATCAACAATCAATTAGCCGCACTCTCTTCCAAGTTTGGCACAATCGAACGCAAAAGCAGCCTTTCCAGAGAGTATTTTTTAGAAAATTACTACGCTAAAAATACTCCCGTAATTATTACCAACATCATGCACAACTGGAAAGCATTACAGTTGTGGACACCGGAGTATTTGCAGCAAAAATACGGAAATGCAGAGGTAGAAATTCAAGCCAACCGCAACTCAGACCCGGATTACGAAATCAAGGTACACAACCACAAAAAAATCGTTTTCTTCCGCGAGTATGTAGATAGGGTCGTCAACGGTGGGCCCAGCAACGACTGCTACATGGTTGCTAACAATCAAACTCTGGAAAGAGAAGAATTTAAATCGCTATTTAACGACTTTGAGATTTTCCCAGAATACCTCAATCCCGGTGATACAAAAGGCAGAGTTTTCTTTTGGTTCGGCCCGAAGGGTACAATTACGCCGCTGCATCACGACCCAGTTAACTTAGTTTTAGCACAGGTATCGGGACGCAAACTGATTAAATTGATTTCTCCGCAGCAAACACCTCTGCTTTACAATCATGTCGGAGTTTTTAGCAAGGTTGATGGCGAGAATCCCGACTATGACAAATATCCGCTTTACAGAGATGCTAAAATTATTGAGGTAATTTTAGAACCGGGAGAAGTTATATTTATTCCTGTGGGTTGGTGGCATCATGTAAAATCGCTGGAAGTGAGTATTTCGGTGTCGTTTACTAATTTTGTGTTTCCCAATTATTATGAATGGAAATATCCTCATATTAATTGGTAGTTGTCAGTTGTCAGTTGTCAGTTGACAGTTGACAACTTGCAAACACGAACATCTATCGCGGTTCTCAAGCGTGGTGAGGATAGCCCTATGCCCTATGCCCGGTTTGGCCTATGCCCTATGCCCTATGCCCTATCCTGGATAGTACCTCATATGAGAGTTAAAAAGGCTATATCTGCGTTTATCAGCGTTCATCTACGGTTGAAAAAATGAAAAATCTTGAAGAATTAAGCGAAATTGCGCGGGCGGTGGCTTGGGGTGCGACAGATATTTTGCAATCCTACTATCGCCCCGATTCCCAGACTCCCAACCTCGACATTCAAGAGAAAAAAGACGGCCCAGTTACGGCGGCCGATGTCGCTGTTAATTCTTACATTTTAGATGAATTGCAGTCTGTTTTAGGGAATGCAGAATTTGGTTATCTCAGCGAAGAAACTTACAAAGCTTATTTAGAAAAAAACGGGAAAGTTGCCTTAACTCAAGATTGGGTTTGGATTATTGACCCTTTGGATGGAACGCGCGATTTTATTGACAGGACAGGCGAATTTGCCGTTCACATTGCTTTAGCATATCATGGAAGACCGGTATTGGCAGTTGTCGCTTGGCCGCAACAGCAAAAGATTTATTACGCAATTCGAGATGCTGGTACTTTTGGGGAAAGTCGCGGGGGTTCTGCGGTGAAATTGCAGGTTTCTGCGCGCAATGTAGTGGCAGATTTATCTATAGTAACCAGCCGCAGTCACCGGGACGATCGCTTTAATCAATTGTTACACAAATTGCCTTGTCAAAATCAACTAGCTGTGGGCAGTATCGGCTGCAAAATTGCGACAATTGTAGAACAAAAAGCTGATGTTTATATTGCCCTTTCGGGAAAGTCTGCGCCGAAGGATTGGGATTTAGCGGCACCGGAATTAATTTTGACGGAGGCGGGCGGTCGATTTACTCGTTTTGATGGTTCTGCTTTGCAGTACAACCGCGGAGATGTGAGTCAGTGGGGGGGATTGTTGGCGAGTAACGGTTGCTGTCACGATGCTTTGTGCGGGGATGCTGAGAGGATTTTGGCAGGGATTGATGGGAGTTGAATTTAAGTGCAAATAATTTGCTATATTAATAATATCATAATGTGGCAAAATGTATGAGCGTTAAAGAACTTGAAACAGCAATTATGAATTTGTCGGTTAAGGAACTATCGGAGTTAACTACTTGGCTGATAGAGTATCGACAACAAGTTTGGGACCGGCAAATTGAAGAAGATTTGGAGGATGGGCGGTTAGATGCGCTACTTGATGAAGTTGATGCAGAGTATGAAGCTGGATTGGCTAAAGTGTTATGAAGCATCTGACTTTACCGCGTTTTTGGCAGTGCTATCGCCAGCTACCTAAAGAAATACAAGCCTTAGCTGATAAAAATTACAATTACTAAAAGTCGATCCGTATCATCCTTCACTGCATTTAAAAAAAGTTGGCAGGCGAAAGCAATTGCAATCGGTGCGAGTAGGCGATAGTTACCGAGCTCTGGGAGTTGAGAAACCTGAAGGTATTGTATGGTTTTGGATAGGGACTCATGGCGATTACGATGCAATTTTAGCTCAGAAATAAAGCACCCGATCGCCCTTGTGCATTTCATTTACGAGCGCCCTTAAATATTCTAACTAATAACCTGTAGGGGCGGGTTTTACGAAAAATAATTGCCTAATACCCATAATCTCATAAACCCGCCCCGATCGCACATATCTATCAAAAAGACGATATTAATACTTAGATATAATTACACTGGCAACTTATTGATTTTGTGTTGAATTATCAACTTCGTGCTGGATAGTACGAAATATTACTTAATTAATTTTTGTATCTTTATCAAAGCTTTAATAACTAAGTGTTTTTATGGAGAAAAGTTTATATATTTTCTCTGAAACAACTGTTATGGTTGCTACAAGCTTCAAAAAGAGTTTCGGATGCAAGTCGCGAAACCGGGGAATTGTTGTCTTTTTTACCCGAGTCAGGTGTATTATGCCGAAATTAAATAATCGAGTTTCAGTAAGTGCGATCGCCTTTATCGACACTCAAGTACCAAATTATCAAAGTTTGATTGCCGGGGTAAAACCGGGTACGGAAGTAGTGGTTTTGGATGGGAATCAAGATGCGATCGACCAAATTACTGCTGTTTTACGCGATCGAACCAACATTGACAGCATTCACATAGTTTCTCACGGTGCTCCCGGTAGCCTGCAACTCGGCGGCAGTAGCTTGAGTTTAGATGATATTGAGGGCGATCGGGATTCTCTACAGAAGTGGTTTGCGCCACCAACTGAGTCGATCGGTCAAAATCGAGCTAATATCCTACTCTACGGGTGCTCCGTAGCGGCAGGCGAGACAGGTAAAGCATTTGTCAAACGCTTGAGTGAGTTAACCGGCGCTAGTGTTGCAGCTTCCCAAAACCTCACGGGAAGTGTAGCAAAGGGCGGGGACTGGGAACTGGAAATCAGCACCGGAGAAATCAAAACACCCCTAATATTTGCAGCCGAAGTATTGGCAGGTTACGAGTACGTTTTGAATAGTTTTGGTGCGGCAACTAATATTGGTGCGGGAACAAATCCCTACGGTATTGCTACTGCCGATTTTGACCTTGATGGCAAACCCGATATAGCTGTAGGATCTAATAATAATGTTTCTATCCTGTTAGGAAATGGTACTGGTGGCTTTAATCCTGCTCCTATTCCTACCTTGGCGGTGTCAAATCCCGGATCGATCGCGATCGGCAATTTTAACAGCGATAATTTCCCCGACTTGGCAGTAGTGGGTAGCGGCACTGGCAGCGCCCTCTCAATTTTCTTAGGAAATGGTACGGGCGGTTTTGGCAGCCCCACTCCATATCCTACAGGAATATACCCTATCTCGGTTGCAGTTGGGAAGTTTAACGCAGATAACTTTTCCGACGTAGCAGTAGTCAATGCAAGCCCTGGCAGTACCTCTGGCACTGTCACAATTTTGCTGGCAAATAGCAGCGGCAGCGGGGCATTGAATTTCAGCACAAACTTGAGCGCGCAGTCACTTCCCGCTTTCATGACAGTGGGGGACTTTAACGGAGATACTTTTTCCGATTTAGCTGTGCCGAACAGTTTATCTAACACCATTTCTGTTTTTTTAGCGAATGGCACCGGCGGATTTGGTGCACCTACTAATGTTGCAGCAGGGATAAATCCAAATTCGATCGCCACTGGGGACTTTAACGGAGACAATCTCCTCGACTTAGCCACAGCTAACAACGGTTCTAACAATGTCTCAATTCTATTAGGAAATGGCACTGGTGGCTTTGGCGCGGCCACTGAGTTTAGCGCGGGGACAGGGCTGCAAGGCATTGTTGCGAATGACTTTAGCGGAGACGGCAAACTTGACTTAGCAGTAAGAAGCAGCAGCGGCGCATCAATTTTAGTTGGTAACGGTACTGGCGGTTTTAGTGCACCCATTAACTTTGCTGCGGGCACAGATCCATATTCCATTATTGCCGGCAACTTTAATGCTGATACTCTCCCGGATTTGGCATTAACGAACAGCGGTTCCGATAACGTTTCGGTGCTGCTAAATACACCCAATACAGTTAATTTTGGTACTGCAACATACAGCGGTACAGAAGGAACCACAGACACCGCAGTTGAGATTCCCGTCACCATCAGTGGCGGCACTCCCTTGAGCGATGTAACGGTGCCAATTGCGATCGACCCTAGCAGCACAGCCACCGAAAATTCAGACTACACCTTTTTACCTACCTCAATTACATTCCCCGCAGGTGCAACAGGTGCCGCACTCACCCAGAATGTTGCAGTTACTATCAAACCCGACAATCTCCCTGAAAACGCCGAAACCGCAATCCTCAACTTTGGCACAATCACCGGAGGAGTTGCAGGTACAACCAATCAAACCACACTAACTATTGCAGCCAACGGTACTGTTTCTTATGCCATTGCCGCCGGTATTGCCAGCATTCCCGAAGGTAATAGTGGCACAAAACCTCTGACTTTCACCGCGACTCGCAGCGGCAACACCGGCGGGGCAAGTAGCGTTAATTATGCGATCGCCGGAACTGCTACAAACGTCAGCGATTATAACAACATCGGCGGCACTTCAGGGGCAACTACTGCTACTGGCACAATTAATTTTGCGGCTGGTGAAACATCCAAAACCATTACTCTCGATGTATTAGGCGACACCCTAGTTGAACCCGACGAAACCATTGCCGTCACCCTGTCCAATCCCACCAGCCCAGGCGTAACACCGACAATTACCACTGCTACCGCTACCACAACTATTACTAATGATGACAAAGCTGGCTTTACTGTTAACCCAACAGCATTAAGTACAAGTGAAGTCGGTGGCACTGCTACCTTCACAGTCAAACTAAATTCGCAACCGAGTGCTAACGTTACTTTCGCTTTGAGCAGTTCCAATGTGGCCGAAGGAACAGTTTCAACTAATAGCTTAACTTTCACTCCCGCTAACTACAATCAACCGCAAACAATAACGGTGACTGGCGTTGACGATTTAGTAGCTGATGGCCCTCAACCTTACAAAATAGTCACGGCTGCTGCTGTGAGTACCGATGTTAATTTCAATAACCTCGATCCTGATGATGTCGCCGTCACCAATAGTGACAATGAAACTCCGGGAATTACGGTGAATCCGACGGCGGGATTAACTACTGGTGAAGATGGCACTAAGGCTGACTTTACTGTGGTTTTGAATACTCAGCCGACTGCTGATGTTACTATCGGTTTGAACAGTTCCAATGTTGCGGAAGGAACAGTTTCAACTAACAGTATAACTTTCACTCCGGCTAGCTGGAATGTGCCGCAACCGGTGACAGTAACTGGAGTTAATGACAGTATTGCTGACGGCGATATTGAGTACAAAATTGTCACAGCGCTTGCTGTTAGTACAGATGCGAATTACAGCAACCGAGAGGTAGCCGATGTTGGTATTACCAATAAGGACAACGATACGGCTGGTGTTTCTGTTAGTGTTGCCGAAACAACTGCTACCGAAGGCGGTGCAAACGGTACGTACACTTTAGCACTGAAATCGCAGCCGATCGCCCCTGTAACTCTAACTCTCACAACAGATAATCAGATTCAGCCGATCGCCCCTATCACTTTCACTCCCAATAATTGGAATGTCGCTCAACCCGTTACTGTGATAGCTGTTGACGATGCGGTGGTGGAAGGTTCACACAGCGGGAAAATTACTCACAGTGCGAGCAGCACTGATGCTAAGTATAATGTGGTGGTGGTTCCAGGGGTGAGAGTGGCGATCGCAGATAACGATGTAGCGCCACCGCCGCCACCGCCAACTCCAACGCCAACACCGACTCCAACTCCGACAACATCTGTCACTCCGACTCCAACTCCGACAACATCTGTCACTCCGACTCCAACTCCGACAACATCTGTCACTCCGACTCCAACTCCGACAACATCTGTCACTCCGACTCCAACTCCGACAACATCTGTCACTCCGACTCCAACTCCGACAACATCTGTCACTCCGACGCCAACTCTGACGACATCTGTCACTCCGACGCCAACTCCGACAACATCTGTCACTCCGACGCCAACTCCGACAACATCTGTCACGCCGACTCCGACTCCGACGACTGGGACTCCGACTCCGACTCCGACGACTGGGACTCCGACTCCGACTCCGGGAGGAGCACCGCTACCGCCCGATTCGGATTCGCCGACGCCGACACCGACACCAAACACTACAGGAACAGGTGGCATAAACAGACCGATCTTAATACCCATATCTAACGATCGGCCTCAATCTGTCGGAACTGTCGATCGAATTACTGATCTTAACGATCCCACGATAAGTTTTTCCCAAGCTACTTACAAAGTCAAGGAAAGTGCCACAGAAGTCGTTAAGCAAGAAATTACTCTCACTCGCACCGGGGATATAAGCAAAACTTCCAGGGCGTACCTACAACCTGTTACTGGTGGTTCAGCGACTTTGGGAAAAGATTGGAACTTTGCCTCCAATTACTCTGGTCAACTTACCTTTAACCCAGGCGAAGATACCAAAACTTTCACAGTTGATATCTTATCGGATGGTGAAGCTGAGGGAACAGAAGAAATCGCGTTTCGGATCGCTAGTGCGGATAATGCCAATATTGGCACTCAGAGCTCTACGACCTTGAAAATTTTGGATAAAGTTTTCACCAACGAACTCGCCGATCTGAAGATACCTGGTTTTGTCGGCCCTAATGCGTGGGGAGACTTCGACAATGACGGCGATTTGGATCTGTTGGTGATGGAAGGAGGTAGTGTACAAAACAACTCATTTTCTTTTCCCCGATCGCAATACACCCCGAAAGTTTACAGCAACGACAACGGTAGCTTTACACCAGTTGATATAGGCCTGCCTACCGTTTACGGAGGTGTGATCCAGGAAAATGGGAAAGAGCATAATTCCAAACCTTCTGCTACATGGGGAGACAGCGACAATGATGGCGATCTCGATATCTTGCTCACAGGCGTAATTGATACTCCTCCACCAGACCCTTCTTCCATCCCTGGTGCACCCTACGTCCCAAGTTTTCCCTACACCCCCATCACCAGACTGTACCGGAACCAGAGGACTGATAGCACTCTTCCCGATTACCCAACCTCGATCGACCCCACTAAATTTACTCTAGACAGCAGGGTAAAGCTGCCTGGTATTTTCAACGGTTCCGCAGCTTGGGGAGACTACAACAACGATGGCAGAAAGGATCTCGTACTCACAGGTGACACGAGTTCAGGCTACATCGCCAAAGTGTTCCGCAACGAGCTTACTGGCTTTAACAACGGCAGTATCTTTTACTACGCCCTTACCTTTGAGGAGGAGACTGGGGCTAGCTTGCCCGGTGTTATTGGCAATGCGGCCTGGGGAGACTACGACAACGATGGCAAACCCGATATCTTGCTGACAGGGGACACCGCTGCACAAAGCGACCCCAAGTCAAATTACATCGCAAAATTGTATCGCAACACTGGCAATGGCTTTACCGAAAAGCCACTGCCGCAAAATCAAAACCCCCAAGAACCTATTATTTACGGTGCATGGGGAGACTCCAACAGCGATGGCAAACTAGATATCTTGCTTACAGGTGGAGCAGGTGGAGCGTCGCGTCCAAATGAATTGAACTACGGCCGTACCAGATTGCTCGGAAACAATAGCTATGGGGATACTACTAGCTTTCAGGAAGCTTATTACCAATTCGGGTATGGTGGTAGTCCCGGTGCTTGGGGAGACTACGACAACAATGGCAAGCTGGATATCCTTGTGACAGAAGTGGGTGGTAATCCGGGTTCCAGTGTCGCCCAAGTTTACGAAAAAAATGATGCTGGCACCAATTTTGAACTCCTCAAGGATGCAGGGCTGCCTGATAATGTTGCCAGCCCGAGTTCTTCGGGAGACTACGACAAGGACGGCAGACTAGATATTGCACTCACGACAAGAGATAATTCACCCGGTAGCAGTGACACCTTTGTCAAAGTCTACCGCAACAATACCCCTAATGCGAACACGCCACCCTCTGCACCTCAAGGTTCCAATTACCCTTGGATTACTCCCGAAGGAGTTATCTTAAGTTTGCCCGGAGGACAGGGGAATCCGATCGACGCTCAAACTCCAAATCAGGGTTTAAGCTATAACCTACAAGTTTGGACTACTCGTCCCAATCCCTCCTACGGTGGCGACCCTATTAAAGAGTACATTGTTGGCCCGATGTCCCTGGATGATGGAACTCGGCAAGTAGTGCAGTTGGGAAATGTCCATCAAGCCAACCCCAACAGCCCCAGCAATTCCTACTCGCCTGGTTGGCTGTTAAAACCAGATTACTTAATCCCTGAACAAACTTATAACTGGAGTGTACAGGCGATCGACGGTGCTTGGGCGGGTTCACCGTTTGTCGAAGGACAACCTTTTTCTTTTACAGCCCCTAATATCGAACCAACGCTGACCATCAGTGCTACAGATCCCAATGCTGCGGAAACCATCTTTCCACCCGAAGAACCCAATCCTGGAAAATTCACCATTACCCGTACTGGCAACCTAGCTAATGCGCTGAATGTCTACTACAGGTTCAAGGGGTTCGATGTGTCAGATGGATCGTATAGTAATCAAAACAACCTTGCTCTACCAGGTCCTGATTACGAATTAGTTTCAGATTCCGAACCCCCTCAGTTATTACCCACTAACCCGTCCTACGGCTATAACAACTTTGTCACCATTCCAGCGGGTCAACGCAGCGTCAACATGGTTGTCAATGTCCGCGATGACAGCCAAGTAGAGGGCGACGAAAAAGTAGTTATCACCTTAGAAAATACTCCCTACCCCCAAAAGATAGGCGAGTCATCTACTGCTACTGTGACGATCGCAGACAACGACCCCAACAACCCGCCGAAAATCAACTACGGCCCCGATACAACCCCTTGGCATCACGAGTTCAAGACAGTAAGCAATAACCCATTAACATTCGAGTACCAATTTCCGTCGAACACTTTCACTGACCCCGATCCAGGTGACACGCTTACCTACACAGCAACTCTGATGGACGGCAGTCCCCTGCCAAGTTGGCTCACCTTCAATCCAGATACCCGTACACTCAGTGGCGCAAGTCCCATACCGCAGGAGTTCAGGATTAAGTTAACAGCAACAGACAGGGCTGGCGCTACTGTCAGTGACGACGAGACGGGTCCATATTCGGGTAAGGGTATGTTGCTGCAATTTAGCAGCACCGGCGTAGTCATTGACGGTTACATAGAGGGTGCAACCCTCTTCCTCGATGCCAACAAAAACAGCATCCTCGACACCAACGAACCATCCACAATTACCGATACAGGCGGTAAATTCAATCTCAACATCCCCTTCGAGACTTTCGACACCAACAAAAACGGAGAAATCGACCCATCAGAAGGCAATCTAGTAGCCACAGGAGGCACTGACACCGCCACCGGCTTACCCCTAGAAACACCAGTCACCGCACCCCCAGATTCTAGTGTAGTCACCCTCCTAACCACCTTAGTCGCCGACTTAACCGACAAAGGAATTGCACTAGAAGAAGCCCAATCTTTAGTCAAAGCCGCCCTTGGACTCCCCGCTGAAGTTGACTTAACTAGCTTAGATCCGATCGCAGCCACCAACCAAAATTTACCAGGCGGAGTCCAAGTCTTATCCGCAATGGTGAAAGTCCAAAACTTCATCACCCAAACCAGCGCTTTGATTGACGGCGCTTCCAGTGCAGTCAATACCGATATTGTCAAGGCTGTTGTCAGTTCAATTACCGATCGAATTCAATCCAGTACAGTCTTAAACCTCAGCAACGCAGCAGCTTTAGAACCAATCATTCAGCAAGCAGCCGCTAAAATCCAGCAAATAGACCCCAGTTTCAACTCTCAACAAGTCAGCCAAATTACCTCGCAATCCGCGACAGTAATGGCAACAGCCAATCAACGTATTGATGCGGCTGTTTCCAACCCAACAGCAACATCAATTCCTGAATCAGTTGCCCGCGTCCAACAAGTAGCCTTGGGCCCGACAACTCAAGATTTCAAAGCAGTTGGTACGGGAAACAAACCAATTTCCCTGGTAGTTACTGAGAATACCGGTGCTGCTTTAGATAGCCGAATTCAAGCAGTAGTTTTACCAGTTGGCCTTGCGACTCCCGTTCTCACCGGCGATGCTGATTTGGGCAGCAATTCCCCGAATGCAATTCTCGGTACAAATGGCGACGATATCCTGATTGGCGACAGCACGGATAATGTATTGATGGGTATGAGGGGCAATGATTCCCTCGATGGAACTCTGGGAAATGACACTGTTTTCGGCGGCAAAGGTAGCGATACTTTGCTCGGAAGTAGCGGTGATGATGCCTTGTTTGGCAATCGCGGCACTGACATTTTGAACGGCGATGATGGCAACGATCTACTTTACGGAGGTAAGGGAGATGATTTGCTGACTGGCGGTTTGGGAAGTGATACTTTGACGGGAGGAATGGGAGTAGATAAATTCCTACTCTCTACGAATTCCGGTACTGATACGATCGCAGATTACGAAATCGGTCAAGACTTGTTAGTATTGGGTAGCGGGCTGGATTTCTCGCAGTTGGCGATTAGTCAAGATAGGGCGGTTACTTTAATTCGGTTGGCACAAACTGGGGAGATTTTAGCTGCTCTCAGTGGAGTTTCTGCTAGCAGTATTAGTGCTGCGAATTTCGGATTAATTTGAGTAGGGACACGGCATTGCCGTGTCCTCAATTGCCGTGTTGTCGATAGTTATATCCGATTGGGTTATCGGGGCAATTTCATCATCCAATCCGGTTGATTTTACCCGTTACCCGAAATCAGGACACGGCAGTGCCGTTTCCCTACAATTAATCGGGTGATGCTTGCATCCGAGGGGGTTAATAATTATTTTCGGGTAGGGAAACAGCACTGCCGTTTCCAGAGTTGCCGTGTTATTGATGGTTATATCTGAGATTTTGCACGATTCTCAATCATCTTTTTATGAACAGGCAAGATGCCTGTTCCACAAAAAAAATTATCTCTTGTGGAACGGGCATCTTGCCCGTTCTTCAGAATGGTGCAAGATGTGAGTTATATTCTACCTTTAACATCAGCAGCGCTGATAACGCATTCCCGGCAACTGCGACACTAATCCCAACAATTCTAATTGCAAAAGTATACCAGAAACTGTTCCCGCTTCTAATCCCGCTGCTTCCACAATTGTGTCAAAAGAAATTGTCCCGGAGCCGATCGCACTTAACACCTTAGCCAATTCCGGCTCCAACGGCGGCGTGCGCTTCTCAACCGTCTGATTTGGCGGAAACAGCGACAACTGCTTGGCATTATCCAATTTTGGCATAGCTCCGAGCATTTCCAACAACCTGTCTTCGCTTAAGAGCCGATCGCTATTCGGGAGAATTGGATGAGCACCTTTACTCAGCAACTCCAAACAACCAAAAGACCGCTCATCATCCAATCTTGCCGTCAAAACATACACGTCCCGGCAAAAATCATTAGCTTGATAAGCAGTAATTAACGCCCCCGATTTGTGCGGAGCTTCAATCACAATTGTAGCCCGACTCAAGCCCGCAATTATCCGATTTCGGCGCGGAAAATTAGTTTTATTCGGTTGAGTTCCCGCCGGATATTCGCTAATTGCCAATCCCTGCTGCAACAGGCGATCGCACAACCGCTCATTCGGCCTAGGATAAACAATATCAACCCCAGTACCAAAAACAGCCAAAGTCCGGCCTCCAGCCTCCAAACAGCTTGTATGAGCCTCCGTATCAATTCCCGCAGCAAATCCCGAAACAACAGTAAAACCATTTGTAGCCAAAGCCACACTAAATTTGCGAGTCCAGCGGCGGCCGTATTCCGAAGGACTTCGAGTCCCAACAATTGCCACCGTCGGCGTAATTCCGCGATTTTCCTTAAGGTCAACTAAACCGCGATAGTACAGCACCGGCGGCGGATTGGGAATCTCTAATAACAAGCTGGGATAATCTGGATCGGCGGGTGTCCAAAAACAGGGATTTTTAATAAGATGTTGTTCAATAAATTCTTGGGGATTGAGTTTGGATCGTTCTTGCAAAACCGTTTCTATTGTCTGTTTCCCAAACCCTTCGACTCGCATTAAATCTACGGGCTTAGCCGTCCAAGCTGCTGCCAAACTAGGAAATTGTTGGTGCAATCTTTGCAACAAAATTGGCCCGATACCGCTAATCTGCGACCATGCTAACCAGTAAGCGCGTTCTTCTAGCAACGACTTGCCCTCAATTGATCTGAAAATGTTTTTATCATTTTGGGTGGGATATAGATTTTTTTTAACGAACCGCAAAGGCGCAAAGAACGCGAAGGGAAGAAGGGGAAGAGTTAAAAAGAATGGCTAAGCTTTCCAATCGACAAAACGGGCGTAAATATAAGCTATGATTTCCCCAATCACCGTCCGAAAACCTTCGCTCGATTTCCACCATTCCTGCGGGTTATAATCTTGCGGTTCTGCAGCTATTATCCCGACTTTAATTTCAGGATGCAGCACTTCTTTAAAAACCATCCAACTTCTGCGGGCGTGAGGGCCAAAGGAATAGAGATTAATTGTGTCTACTTTTAGGGGCGATGCAGCCAGCCAATCTCGAAGGGCGATCGCAGAAGCGGCTGTGCGGTGTTTCATGACATTCGGTGCGGGTACGGCTACCAGTTTGTCCTTGTCAAATCCTAGGGCTATACAAGTCGCTGCTGTCAGTTCGGCATAATTTTTATATTCAGCGAGATAGTAGCCTTTATTTACTGGAATTCCAGTAGTAATTAATTGGCGGTATTTGCCTTTTTTGAATTCGGCGATCGCACTTTCGATCGCATAATCCGGCAACCACCCTTCGACAACCAATATCTCTGATTTCAGTGGCGAATTTACCGCAAAAAATGGATAAATATTTGTGATAATTAAGACCATTGCAATGATTAATCCCACGATCGCAATTACCCAACCTTCCCAGGTAATTGCCCACATTTCTCGGCGGCGGATCAGACTAATTTTGATTTGAGGTTTTCGCATTCTGGCAAAATTCCGATCGAGAGAATTCTTGAGGATTTACGCACCAATTGCTAGAAACCGGGTTTTTCTTAAACTACTTAGTTGTACCCCACAGATGTACAAAACCCGGTTTCTTGAGTCGGAGTGCGATCGCCAATCAATTTTAATAGAAATTACGCCAAAAAACTTAACTTGCGAGTGCAAAATTAAATCCATTAAATCCGCTACTAAATCCGCTGCCGAACCTTCTCTACTGTTTTTGTTTGAGGTACTCAAAAACGCTCTTATCTCCGATGTCCTGCGGTATAGGTTGAAAGAACTTGCGGACTGCAAAAATGATGAACAATATTGCCCAAAATCCCAGCAACAACTGTTCGTTCTCCGGTGACAGAAAACCGAAAATATGTCCTAAAATCAACAGCGGAACTCCCGGAGTTAAAAACTTAGTTTCTAGGCGGTTGAAGCAAAAAGCTTCTTTGAAATAAATGCCATTTAATGCCGCAAAAGTAAAGCCAATTCCCCACAAAGTCGCTGGATTTTCGTACACTGCTAAAGCTAAAGGTTCGCTGCTTTGTAGGGCGACAAATACTGCTGCTGCGCCGCCGATCGCCCAAAACGCCTGTAACGTTCGGTGCAGCGGAATCATGTAAATGTGAATAGTTGCTAAACTAACGCCTAAAGCTATCCAGAAACACGCAAAAACAGGCGTTAAAGCTTGGATTGCTGTTGGGTTGTCGCCGCTTTGCAACACCAGAGTAGCGCCCACCGCCAAACACAGCGCCGCCACTCCCAACCCGGCCCGGTAGATCAGCACTCCGGTGCGATCGCTTTGAGTAATCGTAAACTCGCCGAATTGCCCTTGATAGACTTCCGATTCATCGGGCGATTTCAGTAATTGCATCACAGCTTCCTCCTATCTATCAGACACGAATGTACTTCTGCCAAGATATACTTTATTGATAAACCAGTACAGCGGAACCGAGCGATGCCTAAATTTAACAAACCTCAACTTAACAAATCTAAAGTTAACAAGTCTAAATTTGACGATCGCCCAAATCAAACCAAACCTCTGCTTTCAGAATCAGAACTTCCTCCAGTCCAGCTTGATGAAACCATTGTAGCAGGCAGAAGACCGAAACCGTTCAACGACTTGCAGCGCTTGCTTGCCGAAATACCGGAATTGACAGGGGGGTTCAATCCAGAAGTGTTCGCCCATTTAGATGAAAATAACCCATTTAACGACAAGAAATTTGAAACCCAAATTAAAAAAATCTTAGGAACTAAAAATATTAATTCCACCCGCGACAATTCAATTAAATATCTAGAATACATCAAGCAACATATCCAATATCCCTGCCAGGTTACGGGTATAGAAGAGTTTGAATGGGAAGAAGAGTATACAATGGGTTTGGGTAGCAAAAAAGAATATGTAAGGCTTAAAAAAACTCAACCTTCTTATACTGATAAATTCATAATTGACCGAGTTGAGGATTTTGTGGTTACTGAAGACGGCATTTTTGCCAGAGTGCAGCGCGTCGGCGATCGCAAAAGATTTATCTTGCTTTTAGCAGAGTTAAAAGCAGTCGATGTTATCTCCCCAAACCATCAGTTATTGCAAGATTATGCTGTGTGGTGGATTAACTATTAAGGAAGAGTGGGAGAGGGGGAGAG
>NZ_JADEWT010000130.1 GCF_015207505.1 Tychonema sp. LEGE 06208 | reverse complement strand
ACCCCAACCCTCCCCGCGAGTTCGGGGAGGGAGTAAGAAATTCACAAATGATGCGAGGATTGCTATAACAACTAACAACTAATAACTCACAACTAAGAACTAATAACTAACAACTCACAACTCACAAATCACAACTAATAACTCACAACTCACAACTAATAACTAATAACTCACAACTAATAACTAATAACTAATAACTAATAACTAATAACTAATAACTCACAACTAATAACTAATAACTAATAACTAATAACTCACAACTCACAACTAATAACTAACTATTTGCTTTTGGGTAAAACACATCGCAATTCCTTTTTCGTAGTAAGCCGCCTCGTTAATAAAAATTGGATATACCGTCGATTTACCTTCATAGAAGACCGACTCGCCCTCAAAGGTCAAAAACATCGGATCGCCGGGATTTAGGGCTTGATAATCTCTTGATTGTAGCTGAGGATGGATCATTGCCTGAATCTCTCCCTTGTTGTTTCTGGGATAGTCGATCGCCCCGATGGTATGATAAACAGTCAGGGGATTTGTTGCAGCAGGCATTGTGCCTTGATTGTAGCTTTCTACGCAGTCTAAAATTGTGCCGACAACCTGCTCGGTTTGCTGAAATAAAGAGGCATCTAATACGCCTTGTGGCACTGCACCAACCTCCAGCGTACCGCCTAATTCGGAAATCGATCGCAGCAAAGGACTATCATAATTGTTAGTTGCCGAAACCAGCAGCTTGAGGTGGGGATACACAGAGGTTAAATAAGCTGCTAGTTGCAGGTTAAAAGGATGCTGGCTGGCGAGAATAAATGTTAGCCCCATATTGGATGTGGTGCTGTGCAAATCGATAATTAAGTTTTGCTGCGGAGTAGTTTTTGGGCTAAAAATGTGGTAGATTTCTTTTGCCCGCTGCGCTTCGTAGGTGGAGAGGTGGGGATTTTGTAAATCTTGCTGTCGAAAGCAGCGGTTGAGGTCGATATCGACGTAGCGTCTCCCGATTTCGGAAGCTTTGGGATTGGCTAGCAGGGCGATTGTTTCAAAAGTCGATCGCCCAATTGACTGTGGCGCGCAATCGAACTTCTTCACCAGGTAAATGCCTGTGAGTTCGTTTCCGTGGGTTCCTCCCACTATGGCAACACGTTTTATTGGATTCATAAACAAAAAACTCCCTATCCCAAGCCTACCATCATTTGTCATCATTTGGTAACAAAGACCTCAGAAACCGGATTTATCTTGATATTTTCTGTTACTCAACCAAAGATTCGTAGAAACCCGGTTTCTTGGCCCGATGCGAAAATCTCAGAAACCGGGTTTCTCTCTGTATTTCTTGTCACCCAACCAAAGACTGGTAGAAACCGGGTTTCTTGGCCTCGATGCGTAAATCTCAGAAACCGGGTTTCTTTCTGTATTTCTCGTCACCCAACCAAAGACTGGTAGAAACCCGGTTTTTTGGCCCCGATTGATACTTCTCTCCGGTCAATTAGTCCGATCGCACTAATGTTATTGCCAGCGTTGTCTTCGGACATGATAGGATCTAAAATTAAGGTGATTCGGGCGATCGCCCCCACAGCCAAAATCCAGGTATTGCCATGCGTAAAATTGTACTCTTCATTGCATCTAGTTTAGACGGTTACATCGCGCGATCCAATGGCGAGATTGACTGGCTGTATACAGACCAAAATTACGGCTATACTAAATTTTTAGATAGCATCGATACAGTCCTCATGGGTCGCAAAACCTACGAACAAGTTCTAACTTTTGGCGAGTATCCCTACCAAGAAAAAAAAAGTTATGTTTTTACTAAAAATCTAGATTTCGTAGCAACTTCTGATGTGGAAGTAGTAACACAATTAGAGAGTTTTGTCAATGATTTGCGCTTGATAGAGGGCAAAAATATTTGGTTGGTGGGAGGCTCTTTGTTAATTCGCGATTTCCTGAACAAAAATCTTGTAAACGAGTTAATTCTATCGGTGCACCCGCTGATTTTGGGCGAGGGAATTCCTTTATTTGCTAATCCCAACACTACAGCTTTGCAGCTAACTGGATGTCAGACTTACAGTTCTGGTATGGTTCAGCTATCCTATGATGTGGCGACATGAGGCCGCGCTTTGTTGTTAAGCGGATGATGAAATATTTTTGCGGCTGGTTGCTATTAATATCTGTTTTCTGGGTGGCGCTGCCGGCTGAGGCATCTGTTTGCCGAAATTATCAAGGGCGCGAGATTTGCATTGTCGATATCAAACGCAGTGCAAAAAATTATTGGGAATACAGGGTAACTCTGAGTGTGGATCGAGTTAAACAGCCTCTGGAATTGTACAATTGCCGCGATCGCACTACGGTTAAGAAAGATGGCCGTGTTTTGGCGTTTGGACAAAACAACCCTGGTGAAATTGTCTGCAGTTTTTTTGACCGGAAATAGTTTTGCTAATCGATTGATCTCGTTTTCCTCTAATCAGGAGCATCTATCATACAATAGGGTTCACTTAACATATTTATGCCCCGGAGATCCCCCTAAATCCGCCGGATAGTCGGGGGACTTTGAGAGCATTCTTGTCCCACCCCCTACTCCCCTTTTTAAGGGGTGTGCCAGGGAGATCGTCTTAAGTAAACCGTATTTATCTACAATATTAGTTCGCAGTGCAAACTTCAGTCCGCGCTACGAACCAATAGCGGTAAAACTAATGCGTTTTTAAGCACATTAGTAAATATTGTTGGCGCTTAAACTTTGGCCAGACGATCGCCACTGGGAAGATGTTCTATCTCTGCAGCCTCTTGACTGTAAGAGTTATCGCCCGCACCGCCGTAATAGTCTCGATACCATTCTACAAACTTATGGATGCCTTGGGCGATCGGCGTACTGGGCTTAAATCCTACATCCTGCATCAAATCGCTTACATCTGCATAGGTAGAAAGTACGTCACCGGGCTGCATTGGCAAAAAATTCTTAACGGCTGTTTTCCCCATTGCTTTTTCAATGACTTCGATAAAAGTCAACAATTCCACAGGGGAATGATTGCCAATATTATAAATCTTGTAGGGAGCCGTGGTGGCAGAATTTTGGGCGATCGATTGAGGCGGTTTTGCCATGACTCGCACAACTCCTTCAATTACATCGTCAATGTAAGTGAAATCGCGCTGCATTTTGCCGAAGTTGTAAACGTCGATGGGCTTGTTTTCGGCGATCGCCTTGACGAATTTGAAATAAGCCATATCCGGTCTTCCCCAGGGGCCGTATACTGTAAAAAAGCGCAATCCCGTAATCGGCAAACCGTACAAATGGCTGTAGGAATGAGCCATCAGTTCGTTAGCTTTTTTGGTGGCAGCGTAAAGGGAAATCGGATGATCGACGTTATCGCTAACTGCAAAGGGAACTTTAGTATTAGCACCATAAACAGAACTGGAAGAAGCAAAAACTAAATGCTCGATTTGGCTGTGGCGACAGCCTTCTAAAATGTTGATAAATCCTGTCAGGTTGCTGTCTGCGTAGGCGTGAGGATTTTCCAGCGAGTAGCGAACGCCCGGTTGACCGGCGAGGTGAACAACGCGGTCAAATTTGTGGTTTTGAAAAAGTTGGGATATGCTAGGGCGATCGCTCAAATCTAAATATTCAAAAGTAAATTGTGAATGCGTCTGGAGTTGAGCTAAACGCGCTTTTTTGAGGTTGACATCATAATAGTCATTTAAGTTATCGATGCCGTAAACTTGTTGCCCTTGGGATAGCAATCTTTGAGCTAAATGATAGCCGATAAAGCCTGCTGCACCAGTTACTAAAATTTTCATAAAAACATTCGGTAAGTAGGAAAATCGGTCACAAAGCGTACTGAGAGGGAAATGACTCGTGCGACTTACCATACAACATATCGCAAGTATGTCACTATTCATCATCTGCCCAGAAAGCTAGAAAATCCCCGTAGGGTGCGGATTCCTATCAATTCCTCTCTTCATCGTCCTGTATTCATTTCTCTCGGATCTCTCTGTGTTCTCTGTGTTCTAGTCAGGTTAAATCATTCCGATTCAACCGGAAACGATATCACCGACAATCTCCCCAGAAAGCTGGGAAATCTCACATATCCGCACCATACACATACCTTAAACAGTTGACATAGGTCGCGTGACGTTTTTAAGATGGGGATTTACACCTCTGTCTAAAAACATTCTGCGTAAACCATTGCTTTTTTAATTTGAATAATCGGAATGATTTAACCGCAGAGAACGCAGAGCACGCAGAGGAAGAGAAGATAAGAGAGAGATGAAGTGAAGCAATGGCGGAAATTAAGCGATTGCTTCGTTTCACTGGCAATGACAAACTATTTATTACACATCCTGCGTTAAAATTTGCCGTCTACTGCTGAGACGCAGCGTTCGCAAATTGCCGGATGTTCGATCGACTCTCCGACGTGGGTTGAGTAATTCCAGCAACGATCGCACTTTTTGCCGTCTGCTTTGACTACACCAATCGCCAACTCTGGAGATTGGTAACTGTACGGCAATTCTGGCATCGCTGCATTCGATTCGATCAGTTCAACTTCTGAGGTGATGAACAAATAGCGCAATTCGTCTACACCGTTGCTACCACTTGCAGAATGATGGTGTACAGCTACTTCAGCAGGAGTTTCTGCTTTGGGCTCGACACTTAATTCTACTTTCGGGATTGCAGGTATTTCTGCAAAACTTTGTTGGGCTGCGGATGTTTGCGCCTGTATTGGTACAAGGGCTGTCTCTACTACGGGTGCTAGTACGATCGCCTGTGTTTCTACAAGCACAAGCGCAGTTGTTTGTCCCAGCACATCGGCTGTCAGGGAATCAATTGTTTGTCCAATTTCTTGACGGTTTTCTGCAAACAGCAAGTGACGGAAAGCAAACCAGATCGTAAATAGGATACCGATGACTTTAAAGAATACTTCCAAGAGAGGAATTTGATTCATCGTATCCAAAACTGCCAGGGTTACTCTACCCGTTACCAATACAGAAGCTAACAGCCCTAGCGTTACCAGAACTTTTTGGTATTCTGCGATAAAGTTGCCCGCGTATTCAGGCAAATCAGCGATAAACTGGGCGCTGCGATCTAACATTTGCTGCAAGTCTAAAGCCGATTCTTCAGGCGCAGAATACTCTACAATTTCAGAATCTGCATCGCGCTTAGCGACTGTTTGTTGCTCAACACTAACAGTCTTTATTGTCAAGTTTTTTGCAACACTTGCAGCTTTTTCTTCCTGTCGATCTTGTACTGCTTTTGCTTTCTCCTCTGCGGTTAGTTCGATCGCTGCATTTTGCGATCGCACATAATCCACCAATTCTTCGCTGCTAGGATTCAAAGCTTGTAGTTGCTGTCTTTTTTCGACATCGGGAACGTACAATAAAACCTTAGCTTCCAAAGAAGAACCGATCGCCTTTTCAGTCCTCGCCTGTTCCAAAACCTTGTTAACTTCGCCGCGTACTTGCCGCAAATATTGCCAGCGCGCAGCCAATTCTGGATTGTGCCACGAAGCGTCAAGTTGCACCCAACCGGCTTCAAATACAGATTTGTAGGGAGTTGGATAGGGAAGGTACTGCCAAATATCCTCAGCCATGTGACACAACACAGGTGCGATCGCCCTTGCCAAATTCTCCACAGCGATCGCAATTACCGTCTGACAACTGCGGCGACGGCGGGCATCTGTCGCGCTGATATAAAGTCGATCCTTCGCAACATCCAAGTAAAAATTAGACAAATCCACCGTACAGAAATTCTGCACTGTTTGGAAGAATCGGGAAAATTGGAAGTTTTCAAAAGCATCTTGAACTTCCGCAAAAACTTCGCCCATTCTGTGCAGCATATAGCGATCGAGTTCTGGCAAATCCTCGTAAGCTACAGCATCTTTTGCCGGATCGAAGTCGTGCAAATTCCCCAGCAAAAACTTAGCTGTATTGCGAATTTTGCGGTAAACATCCGACTGCTGTTTGAGAATGTTTTTGCCCAACGGCACATCGGCAGAATAGTCCACCGAAGACACCCACAACCGCAAAACATCGGCTCCATATTCCTTAATTACGACGGCCGGATCTACGACATTGCCTTCAGATTTGCTCATCTTGCGGCCTTTTTCATCCAGCACAAAACCGTGAGTCAAAACTGTTTTGTAAGGAGCAATGCCGTTGGTTGCTACACTGGTTAGCAAGCTGGATTGAAACCAGCCGCGATGTTGGTCTGAACCTTCCAAATAGATATCAGCAGGATAGTTTAATTCCGATCGCCCTTGCGCCACAGCAGCCCAGGAAGAACCGGAGTCAAACCACACATCCATCGTGTCCGTACCCTTGCGGTAAGTGCGGCCATTGTTGCGGTAAGATTCTGGCAATAATTCGGCGATCGACAATTCCCACCAAGCATCGGAACCCTTCTCGGCAAAGATGGCTTGCACGTGGGCGATCGTTTCTTCATTTAATAGCGGTTCGTTGGTTTCTTCGTCGTAAAATACGGGAATGGGAACGCCCCAAGTCCGCTGGCGAGAAATGCACCAATCTGCTCGATCGCCCACCATTGCCGTAATTCTATTTTCGCCTTGGGCCGGAATCCAATTCACATTAGAAATGGCTTTTAATGCTTCATCTCGGAACCCTTCCACCGACGCAAACCACTGTTCTGTAGCCCGAAAAATCGTCGGCTTTTTAGTGCGCCAATCGTAAGGATAGGAGTGAGGATAAGCTTCCTCTTTGATCAAACAATTTGCCTTTTCCAAGGCCTCAATTACCGCGCTATTGCCGTTTCCGAGGACATTTAAACCTGCAAACTCTCCGGCTTCTGCGGTGAAATTTCCGTTTTCATCTACGGGAGTTAAAACTGGTAAACCGCAGCGTTTTCCGACGATAAAGTCTTCTTGTCCGTGGCCTGGTGCGGTGTGCACCAATCCGGTTCCTGAGTCAGCGGTAATGTAGTCGCCGCCGGCCACGATCGGGCTTTCGCGATCGAACAACGGATGTTTGTAGGTGCAGCCTTCTAATTCTTTACCTGGGAAGGTAGCCAGGATTTTTAATTTTGTGTTGAAAGTTGCCGAAAGTCGATCGACCGCATCGACAGCTACTAACATAAATTGTTGCGCGATGTGGGAATTTGCCGGCGGTTCCACCACCGCATACATCAGTTCGGGATTGACGGCGATCGCCAAGTTGGCCGGAATCGTCCAAGGGGTAGTCGTCCAAATCGCGGCCCAGAGGCTCGGCATATAGCGCTTGAGCTTCGTTTGCAAAGATTTTGACAAGTTTCTCACATGAAAGCCGACGTAGATGCTGCGCGAAACGTGGCCTTCGGGATATTCCAATTCAGCTTCGGCGAGGGCTGTTTTCGAGCTCGGACTCCAGTGCACGGGTTTAAAGCCGCGATAGATGTAGCCTTTGAGCACCATTTGACCGAAAACGCCGATTTGGGCGGCTTCGTATTCGGGTTTCATGGTTAAGTACGGGTGTTTCCAGTCGCCCCAAACCCCGTAGCGCTGGAAGGAATCGCGCTGCTGTTCCATTGTTTGCTGCGCGAAGGCGGCGGCTTTGGTGCGGAGGTCGATCGGGGTAAGATTGAGCCTTTCGTCCGATTTCATGTTCTGCAAGACTTTAAGTTCGATCGGCAATCCGTGACAGTCCCAACCGGGCACGTAGCGAACTTTTTTGCCGCGCAGCATTTGGTAGCGGTTGATAAAATCTTTAAGGATTTTATTGAGGGCGTGGCCGATGTGAAGTTGTCCGTTAGCGTAGGGCGGGCCGTCGTGGAGGATGAACAAATCGCCTGGGTTATTGTGGGAAAGGCGATCGTAGATTTCTCGATCTGCCCAAAATTGTTGCAATTCTGGTTCCCGACGGGCGGCGTTAGCCCGCATATCAAACTTGGTTTTGGGCAGATTTACGGTGTCTTTGTAGGATTTTGCTTCCATTTTGGAGAAAAGTTTTATGTAGTTAGTTGTTAGTAGTTAGCGGTTATTTGAGAGATGATATCAAGTCCGGTTAAATAATCATAATTAAGTTTGTAGTGATAACTTTAGTCGTCTCTCGTCCTTGAAGTTCTGACAGCCAGATATTCCAGTATAGGCGATCGACCGCACATTCGATCGAACCAAATCCGCAGAGAACTCTCTCTTCTCCATCCTCTGCGCCCTCTGCGACCTCTGCGGTTAAATCATATCAATTCCGGTTGCGGAATGATATTGGACACGGCAGTGCCGTGTCCCTACCCAAAATAATATTGTAGGGACACGGCACTGCCGTGTCCAAATTTCGGCTAATAATAATTCCGATGCTACTGGATTTGATATCATTCACCAACAAATCGAGCTTGGGCTATTGAGTCAGCCAACTGAACATTTCACCAACGGTGAGATTGAAGGATTCGGCGAAGGGTGGAACGGGGATGCGATCGCCCGGTTCTTCAAAAAATGCTATGGTGCGATCCTCTGCGAGGGCTTCGCTAACGGCAAAATAGACAAAGACTAATTTTTCATCGGGGTCAATCAGCCAGCCCATCTGAGTTCCGTGGGCTAGACGGTGGAGGATGTTGCGGACGACTTTGGTTTGGCTTTGGTCGGGGGAAAGAATTTCGATTGTCCAGTCTGGGGCGATGGCGAAGGTGTTGGCGACTTCGCCGTTCTCGTCGCGGGGAATCCGTTCCCAAGCGAACACTGTAACATCGGGAACAGTCGATCGACCGCCAAAGGTACAGCGCAATTCTGGATAGGCGCGGGCGATGCGTTGGGGTTTGAGTACCCGGTTGATGTCACCACCCAAATCGCTTTGAATCGTGCTGTGTTTTCCTTGGGGCATAGGTTTTTGGATAATCTGGCCATCGATGAATTCGCTGGCGGGTTTGGTTTCCGACAGTTGGAGAAATTCATCGAGAGTCAAAGGTTTAGAAGCGGTTTGAACCATTATTTTTATTCGATTTAAGTTTAATTTGTATTAGCCGAAATGAGGAGACGGCAATGCCGTGTCCCTACAATATTATTTTGGGTAGGGACACGGCACTGCCGTCTCCCCTATCATCTCCAAGAGTGCAACCGGAATTGATATCATTCCCTGTCGGACTGTCGGACTGGGACAAGCAATAAACGCTTAAAGAAACAGTCCCAACCCGCGGCTAAAAGCATTTCCCATGCGATCGCACAATGAAGCATCCGGCACTTTATCTCCTTCCCGTTCCCATTTTTCCACGAGTTGGCGGCCCAGGGGCGTGAGGCGAAAACTGTCGGTAATCCCTTGTCCGTCTACTTCGCGCCGCAGTACGCCGACTTGAATCAGCCACAGCAGGGAGTTTTCCGCTGCGAGTTCGGATACGGGCGATCGGGTGTAGCCGCTTTCGACACCGGAATTTGAGGCGATCGCAGTTAGGAAAACACTTGTCTCGCGGATGGTCTGGAAGAAGTGTAATTGAAAAGGGCTGCACCGGACGGCGCGATCGGCTCTTTTGACGGTGCGATCGGGATAACTAATAGATTTAAACGCTTCGGATGGAATAAAAGTCATTTAGAGAACTTTTGAACAGGTACTGCTTTTATCATCACCTATTTAGAGTCAAAGTGGAGTTCTGAAACATATACCCAAATATGACAGCGGGTCAAAAGATCCGAAACTTCGGTAAGATTAATACTCAGGTGGCAAGTGCCGATCGCCTATTTTTACAAATACTCCAAACGACCGTTCATTTCTTCAGCATTCACTACCTCCCAAATTAATACTAATCCTTGCAAAATTTCCCCAATCGATTTACTGGTTTGCAGACAGTAAACAATACCCGCGTGAGACAAACCTGCATGATGCAGTCTTAAAAAATCCGTATCTTGGGTGAAAATTACCCGCTCTTGAGACAGGGAAAATGCTAATTGTTGTTCGTCGGATTGCCCGATCATTCCTTGTTCTGGAGTTGTGGTGACATCAATTCCACGTCTTCGCAATCCATTTCCTATGGCAAGAGTTATATTTTCGTCAAGATGAAATTTTATCTTAGCCATGTTGACGATTTTTTAATTTTTCTTGCAATAGCGATGGAGTTTGAGCTTTCAACTGGCGCGCAAATTCTGCATCGGCTTCGATTGCAGAGCGAATTTCATCTCGACGATCGTGATAATAGGCTAAAGCTGCATAGATGTCAGATAAAGTAATACTCGGATAGTGATACAGAATTTCGTCTGGTGACATTCCCATTTGTTCGTGCCAAACAACTATATCCTGAACTCGGATGCGGTGTCCGGCGATCCGGGGTTTTCCCCCACAGATTCCGGGAGTAATTTCGATATGTTCTTTAATGACGGCGATCGACATGGTAGGGAATTAATATAGGATGTGTCTTCTATTTTAGAACAGGCTAGACGAGTTTGGCTGTAAAAGCCATTTTAGGCGATCGCTTTTCTGAGTGGAAAAGACCACTACTCCAAATGTTGAAACAACCAACCAGGGAGTATATTAATGCCGACTTAACTAATCATCCCCTCAATTTCTGGCTCGGTAAACCCAAATTGCCTGAAAATCCGTAACACATAAGCTGGTGACATTTCCCCTGCACCCATATCAATCGGAACAATCCTTTTTCGGTCTTCAATTTCACGCATATACAAACGATGATCCCCTTTCCCCTCTCGGTAAAACTGACATCCGTTTTGTTCTAAAATCTTAATTAATGCTTTAGGTTTTAAAGATGGAAGGTTTTTAGGCATAAACTTTCCTAAGTTCATAAGTGTCGGAGGCTTCTGCATCTTCTAAAGTCAGAAATTCGTGTAATTCATTAATAGAAAGAGGACTGAGATAAACATCAGACTCTGATTCATATACTTCGGAAAATGACTCTATAGCTTGTTTTAGTTTATCAATAGATTGTTCGGGAGTATTGCCTTGTCCCACCAATCCATTTTCTAAACACAAAGAAACCCAATAATCAGCACTTTTTCTGATAATCACAGTGTAGAAATCAATCATATTTTATTGGTTAATTAAGTTTAATTGACTCAGCAAAGTGTGAAAACACACTAATAATTTAACACACAATCGCCTATCTGAGAATTACCTCTGCAGATAGACCTCCTTCCCAGAAAGCTATAGAATATTTAAGATGGAGCAATAAATTTAGCCACTATGACAGACCACAATACATTGACAACCGCTAGCGGAATTCCAGTTCCAGATAACCAAAACTCCTTGACTGCCGGTGAACGCGGGCCTATCCTCATGCAGGATTTTCACCTGATGGAGAAACTGGCTCACTTCAACCGGGAACGCATTCCTGAGCGCGTTGTCCATGCCAAAGGAGCCGCTGCATTTGGCACATTCACCGTCACCCATGACATTAGTCGCTACAGCAAAGCTCAGCTATTCTCAGAAATTGGCAAACAAACTCAGGTTCTTCTCCGCTTTTCTACAGTTGGCGGCGAACAAGGTTCAGCGGATGCCGAACGCGATCCCAGAGGTTTTTCGATGAAGTTCTACACCGAAGAAGGCAACTGGGATTTAGTAGGCAATAACACCCCTGTTTTCTTCATCCGCGATCCGCTCAAATTCCCTGATTTGATCCACACCCAAAAGCGCAATCCTCAAACGCATCTCAAAGATGCTGACGCCAAGTGGGATTTCTGGTCGCTGAGTCCAGAATCTCTGCATCAGGTGACAATTCTGTTTTCCGATCGCGGTACGCCGAAAAACCACCGCCACATGGACGGTTTTGGCAGCCATACCTTCAGCCTCATCAATGCTCAAGGAGAACGGGTTTGGTGCAAATTCCATTTCAAAACCATGCAAGGTATTGAGAATTTCACCGCCGAAGAAGCGATGCGGATTAAAGGTGAAGACGCAGATCATGCGACTCGCGACTTGTTTGAATCGATCGACCAAGGTAATTATCCCAAATGGCGCTTTTGCATTCAAGTAATGACCGAGGCCCAAGCCGCAGAGTATCGCGAAAGCCCCTTTGACTTGACGAAAGTTTGGAAACACTCAGAGTTTCCGTTAATTGATGTAGGAATTCTCGAACTCAATCGCAATCCACAAAACTTTTTTGCTGAGGTAGAACAGGCGGCATTTTCTCCTTCTAATGTCGTTCCAGGTATTAGCTTTTCTCCAGACAAAGTGCTGCAATTTCGCATCATGTCCTATGCAGATGCTCAACGCTACCGTCTCGGTGCAAACTATCAGCAATTGCCAGTCAATCAACCAAAGTGTCCGGTAATGAACTACCAACGGGATGGCGCAATGGCACTGGGTAACAACGGTGGCAGCGCGCCCAACTACGAACCCAACAGCCACGAGGATGCGCCGAAGGAAAACTGTGCCTATGCCGATCCAGCTTGGGATTTAGGAAATGTCAAAGTCGATCGCTACGATCAGCGTAAGGGCAATGACGATTACACCCAAGCAGGAGACCTCTATCGCTTGATGAAACCCGACGCACAGCAGCGGCTTGTCGCTAACATTGTGGAAAGTTTGAGTGGAGTAAAACCGGAAATTCAGATGCGCCAACTGTGCCATTTCTTCCGCGCCGATCCCAATTACGGGCGCCAAGTTGCAGAAGGTTTAGGAATTGCGATCGATCCGTCTATGATGCCCGCTGCCGCTCAATCGCTTGGTATGTAGAACCTCTTAGCAACCAGGAGACGGCACTGCCGTCTCCTCTATATTATTCCGGTGCAACCGGAATTGATATCATGTCTGAGTGCAACCGGAATTGATACTAGGGGCGATCGCGATTTTTAGCAACAGTATCTTGGAAAGGCACAAAACCAAGTAAAATAACTTGAGGAAGTGCAATAAAAACCAAACAAGAGAAACACAACTATGACATTACCAGTAGGGTGCGCGGCTCCTCAATTCAGCGCCAAAGACACAAACGGCAAAACAGTCTCCCTCTCCGACTTCAACGGTAAAACCGTAATCTTGTATTTCTACCCCAAAGATGACACCCCCGGCTGCACCAGACAAGCCCAAAGCTTCAAAGCAGCCCATGAAGAATACAAGGGCAAAGATATAGTAGTTCTCGGTGTCAGCCGCGACAACGAAGAATCGCACCAAAAATTCACAGAAAAGTACGGTTTGCCTTTTCAACTATTAGCAGATGTTGATGGCGCAATTACCAAAGCTTACGATGTCGAAAAAGGTGATTATGCCAAGCGCGTCACCTTCGTCATCGACGGTACTGGCAAAATTATTCAGGTTTATGAAGGAGACAATTTGAAAGTTGACTCTCACGCTCAAGATATTCTTGTCACCATAGTTTAGTGAGGGGTCACGGGTACGGGGGTTAACAACCTACTCTAACTATATTTGTTCCCCCAAAACTTGCACGACAAATGCGATCGAGCAGCCTAGATTGTCGTCAGGTACGCGGTGCACAGCCTACAGTTAGATTTTGCGTGCAAATCCTGTCAACCATTCAAAATTCATGCTTTAAAAGGCTTTCACCGCCCCTAGATTCAGTCGAGGGGCGGTTTTGTCCGAGATTGATTGTGTTTCATAAAATCAGAAGTTATCCTTGCTGTAGCTGAATAATTAAGTAGGTAGGCTGATAGATAATGACAAGCAACGACAGTATTTTGAGTTACTTAGGCCCACAAGAAGTTGAGGCAAATCTAGGCGCCGTCTTAGTGGGCAGTTTTGACAAAAATCAAGTGGCGGCGATTTCAGCAACAGAAGGCTCAAATGCCCTGAATGCTGAGATGAATTTATCTACGGGCATCTGGAACATCAGTTTAGAGAAAGGGTTCGATCGCCCTGGAACTCGCACTGTGCAGGTGAAGGCAACTAATAAGGCTGGTAAAGTTATCGGCGAACAAACAATTAACATCAAAGTTAATCCTGCTTCTAACTTACCCGATCGCTCTTTTACGTTAATTATTCTCCAATTTACCAGATTCAAAGCCGGAACATTGCCTAGTAGCAGTCTCAACGATCGACAAAAAGCGGACGTACCAGCCGGAACAACTTATCAAATTACCGACTACGAGTTAGAAGACGGACACCTAAATGTTCAACTAAGGAATCCCATCAATCCGGTGGGGAAGTCCGGCTTTTTTTACGAAAAGCACGCAATCATCACAAACGGCGCAAAAATCATGATATTCGATCGCGCCGAATTACCCGCCCCGCCGCCTGGAATGATGTTGCTGTGGGTAAACAAAAAAACCTGGTTAAAGCGCAATCCTGCAGATTCTGCTACTTTAGCAGAAAATCAGAAAGTCCGATTTTATCAAGGAGAAACTTTCAATATTCTCGGCTATGCCTGCGTAGACAATCATTTTCGTGTCACCCTAAATAACCAGATTCCCAACTTTGTCCAGTCAGGATTTTTGTACTCGCAACACGTCCAAATTTTGCAAAACGGGATAGGAATTCAGTGTGATAGAAATGCTGTGACGATGACTGTTATCAAAACTGCTGTGCTTAAAAAGCGGCCCGTCAATCCAGCAAGCCTGCAATCGCCAGAAAAAATTACTTTGGCGGCGGGCATGATTTACGGAGTTGCAGGATTCTCTATAGAACAAGGTGATGTCAAAGTCTCGCTGACTGAAAATTTGCCTTCCTTTGGCAATACGGGTTTTATTTTTCCCGATTTCGTGCAATTCAGTCGCGGTGGTAAATCTTTCAATCCTGCCCCTAATTTAACTTATCAAGGGCCAACAGAAGTTTTAGTAAATCAGGCGATCGTCCTGCAGGGTACTTTTGACAAGCAGGAAGCGGTAAAAGTTGATGTAATAGCTGAAGATAAATTTCCGCTAACCGTTACGCTAAACCAACAAGCCGGCACTTGGCAAGTGAATATGCCTAAAGGATTTAGCATAGCAGGAGCTCGTTGGCTGAGGTTGCGCGCAACTGACAGCAAACGCAATGTTACCGCCAGCCAAGTAATTTACATTACAGTTAGTTCCGATCCGCTGACTGTCGGAAAAAATTTGACCTTAAAGATAGTTTCTGCTACTTTCTTTAAAGTAGCTCCGGTTGATTCTTCGCGACTAGAAAATCAGCAAAAAGTTTTTGTCAAAGCAGGTCAGATTTTTACGTTGAGCAAGTACGGATTTGTTGACGGGCATCTCAAGGTGGTGCTGGATTCGGCAATTTCGCCGATCGGCAGTTTTGGCTATTTTTACGAACCAGACGTTCAGTTAGCCAAAGGTACAAAAACCTTGAAGTTTGACCTCGCCGACGTACCGAACAACAGCGGAGGCGCTGAAATGTTGGTAACTCAAACAACTGTGATTAAAAGCCAACCAATAGATTCATCAAAACTGCCTGCTAATGGAGTTGCAGCTTTAATTTTAGGTAGCACCTACACCATCACTGGCTATGCGTGCGTTTTGGGTCATTTCCGAGTAACCCTCGCCGAATCTATTCCCGGTTTCGGGAATGTCGGATTTATTTATTGGCAGTCCGTTAAAATCAAGAAAAACGGCAAAGAAGTTCCCTTTGATCCCGATGCTTTGACAATGACAATGCTGCAACCAACGGTATTGAAAAAACGCCCGTTAGATGCTAACAAGCTAACTGCTACGGAGAGGGTTACACTGCCTTTAGGTAGAGTTTACGGCGTGGAAAGCTACGGTTTGGAAGAAAATCACCTAAAAGTTTCCCTGACTGAAGAACTGCCGAATTTTGGCAATACAGGTTATGTTTTTCCGAGCTTTGTTCAGTTCAAACGGGGAGATAAAATTTTCGATCCAGTTCCGAACAATGTGGAATTGAACGTGCCGTATTTTTCGCAGCGGGACAATCCGCGTTTTGATTGGTCTACTTGCAATGTAACTGCGATCGCAATGGTATTTTATTACTACGGCGTTCGCTCTAAGTGGGGCGGACAGTTGGAGGATGAGTTGTTGCAGTGGTGTTTCGACTATGCCGGCCAGGGTTCTCAAACGGATCACAACGTGCTGACGGCGCTGATTCAGGCTTACGGGTTCCAGACGAGTTTTAGTACGACTCGTACATGGGCGGATGTGCGATCCCAATTGTTGAATCGGCGGCCAGTAGTTTTAGCGGGAGATTTTACGGCGGCCGGTCACATTATCACTTTAATTGGCTACAATTCCCAGGGTTATATCGTGCAAGATCCTTGGGGAGATGCCCTCACTGGCTACAGCAATACTGAGGGAAGAAAGTTGATGTATCCCTACAGTTACGTCAATCAAGTTGCGGGGCCTGATGGGAATGTTTGGGCGCATTTTATTGCTCGATAATTACAGCAAGTCGTAAGGTGCGCCGCCGCGCACCCTACACCTATTTGGAAGTCGCGCTAGTGATGCGTAAGGTGCGCCGCAGCGCACCCATAACTTAGGCAATCTTGCCCTTAATTTTGCGTTTCGCCACACCCATACCTAAAAAGCTCAATCCTAGTAAAGTAGCAAACCAAGTAGAAGGTTCGGGTACGGCTTCAGGAGAGCTGGCTTCAAAGGAGCTTTTAATGGCGATCGCATCATTAGCGCACTCGGCCAAAAAATTAGCAATATAGCTCCCCGAAGGCATTGAGGATTTGTTAAAACTGAATCCGATTGTTTGAGAACCTACTGCATTAAATTGACCAAAATTCAGACCGAGGGCAGTCAAAGTGGCGGGAGTTAAAAAGTTAATTTCTCCTACTTTTGTACCTGTAGCAATTGAGTTGAGAACTGTCCAGTTTCCTGTTTGTTCAAAATAGGGATCTGTGGCAGCTAAATCGCCCATTGATGGAGTACCGCCTTGAGATGCAACTACAGTGTTGAATTGATTTAAATTGCTAAAGCCGGAGTTGGTTTTAGTGACGTTTTTAGCAGTGACATTGCTGTAAACGCCAGTTGTTGCCACGCCTGAGTCATTTCCTTCGGCAAAGCGAACGGCAAACAAGCTGTTATTTGCATTAGCTGTGTTGAAGTTTTGACCGGAAAAGTTGAAGAATAAATCGCCGTAGTTGATGTTGCCTCGGAGAGCGGCGCTGTCTGCATATCCCGCTAAACTTAGATTCGAGTTAATGGCGATGAAAGCTGTATCTGATGTTTCTTTGACAGCGATACCGTAAAATTCAAATTCGCCGCCGCCGATTTGCGGCCCTGTCACGCCGTCGCTGAAGGAATCGATCGCATAATTCCAACCGTTAGATAGCGTTGCTGCTGTAGCTTTTTGTGGCTGTATCGCGATAATTGCACAAAAAACAGCCACTGAGCAAGTGCTGTAAATACTGTTTTTATTAGTAGAATTCATAAAATTCTCCGGGGAATGAGTGATAAAAAATCAAGTCGCTTGCTCGGTAGCATCTGTGTTTTGCTTGAATGCGTGGGAGATCCTATCGATCGCTTTTGTTTTAATTCGTGGGAGATCCTATCGATCGCACTCGCACAAAAAAATATTTTTACAAAGCCGGAGATACTGCCGCCTCGTAGGGACTCTTTAATTTTTAGTAAATCACAGATTCCGGCAAATTTTATTAAAGTTTTGGTAAAGATTTTGTGAGAGCATCTCAGTTTTGCATTGATAAGCTGTTGTGCAAATAAACATTGTATATTTTGATGACAATCAAAAATCGTCAAATTCTCTCCCCCTCTCCCCTGATCCCCATCGGACCCTCAATCGCCATACACAATCTATATGAGCAACAGC